>JBBEBK010000148.1:0-1994 GCA_040882375.1 Chloroflexota bacterium | reverse complement strand
CCCACGTGCCGCTCCTCGCCGCGTCCCACGTGCCGCTCCTCGTCGCGATCACCCGGCGGCTAGCGCGGCGTGCGCGGCCCGTGTGCCGCTCCTCGTCGAGTTCACCCGGCGGCTTCAACGGCCAAGATGACCCTCGCCCGGCGGCCAGCGTGGCCGAATAGCCGCGTGGTGACCGCAACAGCCACGCAGCACTGCCAAATTGGCCGTTGTAGCCACTGCATGACTTTGCGGCCTGGCGCACCATCGGACCCAGGCGCACCATCGGACCGAGGCGCACCATCGGACCGAGGCGGACCGAGGCGGACCCAGGCGGAACGCGACGGACGCAGGCGGAACGCGACGGACGCGAGGCGGACCGAGGCGGACCCAGGCGGACGGCGGACGTCAGTCGCCGCGACCCATTAGCAGCGGCAGGGCGCTGCGCAGGTACTCGATCCCCGACACCACCGACAGCCCGGTGGCTCCCACCGCCATCCAGACGCCGGCAGCTTCGATCGTCGCGTTGATGCCGAACGTCGCGAGAGGCCCGCCGGACAGGGCGTCGAACGCGAGCAGGAGCACACCGACCGCCAGGTTCGTGCCGAACGCCTTGTACTTGCCGAGCACGCGGGCCGGTATCACCACGTTGGCCGATGCGGCCAGCTGCCGCATCCCCTGCACCACCAGCTCCCGAATCAGCAGGGTCGCCACGATCCAGGTTGGCAACAGACCGATCTCGACCATGGCGATGAGCGTGCCGGCGACCAGCACCTTGTCGGCGGTGAGATCCATGAAGATGCCCAGGGGCGTCACCTGGCCGCGGGCGCGCGCGATGCGGCCGTCGAACCAGTCCGTGGCCGAGGCGACGACGAAGACCCCCCAGGCGATCAGTCCCCCTCCAGGGAACGGCAGCAGCACCAGTGCCATCACGACGGGCGTGGCCCCGATGCGCACCAGGCCGAGCATGTTCGGCAGGGTCGTGAGGCGCGCGCGGGGCGGCGGAAGCGGGCTGGTCATCGGTCCATCATCGGCCAAGCCTTCGCTCCGTGCCTGCCCGCAGCCGGGCGATGTTGTCGGCATGTGCGGCGATCACCACCGCGGCTCCGCCGGCAGCCAGGCCCACGCCGGCCAGTTCGGCGCGCCCGCTCGCGACCAGCAGGGCGGTCGCCACCGGCGCCAACACGGCACCGCTGAGCGAGCCAAGCGACACGAAGCGCGTTCGCCAGATGATCAGCAGCGCGAGGGGGATCACCACGGCCACCACCAGCGGCGCCGTGGTGAACATGGCTCCGACGAAGGTCGCAACCCCGCGGCCCCCGGTGAAGCGGATGAAGACCGAGCGCACATGGCCGCCGATCGCCGCCACCCCGGCCGCTGCGGCCACCCACGCTGGAGACCCGGCCGGACCGGCGCTGTACAGCCATCCGACCAGCAGGACCGGCAGGGCTCCCTTGGCGAGATCGAGCACGAAGACGCCCAGCGCCCACGGAATCCCGATGGTTCGCAGCGTGTTCGTCGCGCCGGTGCGACCGGAGCCGTGCTGGCGCAGGTCGATCCCGCCCACCAGCCGGCCGATCATCAGGCCGACCGGGATGGCGCCGATCAGGTAGCCGGCGAGCACGAGCAGCGCGGCTCCGGGGATGCCGGTCACGCCACCTCGCTCAGGGTGCGTCGCTAGCGCCGTGGCGGCGGCGGCCCGCCGCGAGCAAGGATGGCGCGCACGCCAAACCCGAGGCCGATCCAGACGGCGGCGGCACCCAGCCCGGCATACGCGGCGAAGGGCATGCCGCTCGGCCACGCCAGCGAGAAGGTGACCAGGCCCACCAGCGCGCCGCCGCCGAGCACCCAACCGAGGAAGCGGCGGGTGATGCCGCCGACCACCGGCGGAGGGGCGTTGCGCGCCGCCTGGGCGCGCCGCGCACGGAGCTTCTCCTGGCGCGCCCGCACCGCGGGGTTGCCCGGCAGTGCGTACGGGTCCTGCTTCTTGGACATGCGCTGGTAGGCACGCCGCTCTT
>JBBEBK010000147.1:0-2003 GCA_040882375.1 Chloroflexota bacterium | reverse complement strand
CATGCCAGCCTGTCACGCTGGAGATCGCCGGTTCGAATCCGGTCGGGCCCGCCAGTTAGCTTCTCCCACCTCGACCTCCTCAGGCAGCAGTGCCTGGAGTCCGTGTGCCTTCGCGGCGGGCGTCAGCTCAACCCCGACGAAGGTGGCCCCCGTGATGATGATCCGCTGGTAGATCGCATGGGTCAGCTCCTCCCAGACACCCGCCAGCTCGGTCGGGCTGATGTCCCCCACTGCGACCGCGGTGTCGAGCTTGATAATGGTGTCCGAGACCTTGCGCAGGAAGCGTGACACGTCCGTCGTCGTCACTTGCTCGGCGGGAGGTGGGAGGGGATCGCCCTCGGCGTTCAGGGCCGCCACGGCGCTGAGGAAGGATGCTTCACTCAGCTTCCCCGCCGCGTAGGCCAATGCGAGTTCCTTGCGCTGTCGCTCGCGTCTCGCTTTCCTCAAATCATCCGAGATGGGAACGGTTGCGGAGAGGGCGGCCACGACCTGGACGATGGTCGCATCGCTGACCTCGAGACCGCGGAGCTGGGCCTTGACCGGCTCCTCCCACAGGCGCGACTGACGACGCTGCGCGCCGGTCCACTGGCGGCAAGGCTCGGGGTGCGACCGCTGCCGCCCGGAGCGATTGCTGCCGTCCGCCCGGATCATTCGACCACAGGGGCAGTAGAGCAGGCCGCGTAGCGGATCGGGGGCACCGTGGTTCTGTCCGCCACCGCCGCGGACCTTCGCCGCCCGGATACGGGTGACCTGCTCCCACAGCTCGTCGGGGATGGGAGGCCGGGCACGCCACGGCGCCGGCTGAGCCGGCTCCCCTCGGCGTCGGACCCAGCCGTTGTAGATCGGGTTGCGCAGGATGTCTCGGACCGCGTCCTCATGGACGCCGGTGGCCCGGGCCAGATCCTGCATCGACACTCTGCCGGTGGCGTAGCGCTCGAACAGGCTCACCGCGTCGCCGATGGTATCGAGGTCGATGACGAGGCGGCGCGGCGGCTCGGGCTCGCGGCGAAAGCCGAGCGGCGCCCAGCCGCCTGGGTCGCGGTGGCGGCGCCACTTGGTCTCGTAGCCCTCGCGCACGCGGCGCGACAGGCGTCGGCTGTAGCTCTCGGCCTCGACCGCCTCGCGCATGTACCAGTCCCAGTGCTGCTCGTCGGACGAGAGCAGGCGCTCATCGCAGAAGTAGACTGCCGCGCCGGCAAGGTGGAGCTGACGGATCGTGCGGGCCAGGGCCTCGACGTTGCGGGCGAAGCGACTGACGTAGGCCACCACCAAGATGTCGTAGTCGCGGCCGGCGCGAGCCCGCATCTCCGCCCACTCGGGCGTCTGATCGACGGTACGGCCGGAGTGAGCGACCTGCCACACGATCGCGGTGTCGATCAGGCCATAGCGCTCAATGGCGCGGCCCTGGTGCTCGCGTTGGGCGTCAGGGCCGTAGCGATCCTCCTGCGCCTTGGTGGACTCCCTGATCCAGCGCGCCGCCCGGCGGCCGTGGAGGGCGTCCAGGTCGTCGGGCAGCATCACAGCCCGATTGCCTCAGCGCATTCCGACGCGGTTGGCAGCCGTCGGCCTCTCGAGCCAGCAGCACGTGGCGGACGAGGTCGCACCGGTCGAGCTGGAGGGTTGAGAATCTCGATCATGCAGCACGCTCCTTCACCTCGCGCAGCGTAGCCGAGGCTAGGCGTTGGCGTCTAGCGCGCTCGGCCTTCAGCGCCAGCTGGATCAGGGTCAGCAGGGCCTGCACCACCGGGTCGGTCCGCGGATCCATCGACTCAGGTGCCCTCGTCTGCAGGGTCGCCGCCCACATGCACGCCCGGGAGGTGGTCGACCGGCGACGCGCGTCGGTGCGTTGCACGGAGATCGTCGTCGAGCAGGTGGACGTAGCGTCGCGTGATCTCGAGTGAAGCCGGGCTGTGCCCGAGGATGCGCTGCAGGCTGAAGACGTCGCCACCGTTGGTGAGGAAGGTGCGCGCGAAGGTGTGGCGCAGCACGTGTGGCGAGCAGCG
>JBBEBK010000146.1:0-12692 GCA_040882375.1 Chloroflexota bacterium | reverse complement strand
CGACAGTAGCAGCGCGGCGGTGGCCGGTTGGCCCGACCGCCCGGTGAACGAGCGGGCCAACGGGACCATCCCCAGGGCGACGGCCGCGTAGAGCAGGTGGAGCCCGTCGGTCGGCCTCATGCCGCTCGCGAGAAGGACCGCGCCGCTCACGCTCCCCACAAACAGCACGCTGACGACCGCCGCCTGGAACCGATCGAACGCCGCTCCGCCGGCGCGGCGCGCCACGACGAGGATGATCGACCAACCGATCCCGGTCACGATCAAGGGGATGGCCCCGTAGGCGGTGAGCCGGTGGATTGCCTCCATGGCGGGCTACGGTACGCTCAATCCGACGGCTCGCCGCGAAGCAGATCGGCAAGGAGCTCGGCTGGGGCCGGCCGGGCGCGGCCGTCGAGGTCGAGGAATGCTCCACGCGCTCGGTCGGCCGCGATGAGTCCGCCATCGGATGCGCGGATCTCATGATGCCACGTCCCCGAGACGCGGCGCAGGTCGATCAGCCTGCTGGTGACTGTGAGCTCGTCGCCCTCGCGAGCCGGTTGGCCCAGGACCAGGTGGTGGCCGACCACATAGGTCACGAACGCCGCCGACTCCATGCGCTGGCGCGCCCATCCCGCCCGGGCCGCCGCCCGGAAGATGGCGTGCTCGAGCCACTGGAGGATCGCCTGCGGGCGGGCGGCGCCATCCGGGCCGACCTCGTAGCTGCGCACCGCTTGATGGAAGCTGAAGCGCTGACCGCCCGCATCGCGACCGATCGGCGGGAGGTCGGCCGTGAGCGGAGGGTCGGCGAGCTGCCACAGCGCCGTGGCATCAGCCGCCGGCCGGCCGTCGACGTGGAGTGCGTAGGCGATCTTCAGGTGCGTCGCTTCCTGCTTCATGATGGCCACGTCGACGTCGATCTTGACCTCGGGCGGGACCGGCTGCCGATAGGTGACCTCGAGAGCCCGGAGCTCGCCCTTGGACATTCCTGCGCGGTCGTGGGCGGCGCGAATGAGGCCAACGTATCCCGCGTTGTTGACGTGGCCGTGGCGATCACAGTCGTCCCACCGCGATCGGACCTGGACGGTGGCCGTCTGCCGACTGCTGCTGGTCACGGCTGCCAAGCATCGAAGGGCGCAGCGAAGAGCCACCGCACGGCCGCCTCGTGGACCGTGGGAGGCACGGTGCCGGCCGTTTCAGCGCCCATCCAGTCGGTCGCCGCGAGGCCACGCTGCTCGCCGGCGCCCGGCAGCATCGCCAGCTCGATGGGCGGCCGGGCGCGATGCTGTGGACCGCCGCGGCGAGCAGGTTCGTCAGGCCCGGGCCTGCCCCACTCCGAGGAGGACGGAGCTCCGCCGGCTCAACCAGCAAGGCGGGCGAGCACGGTATCGTGCAGCAGACCATTGGTCGAGACGGCTTCGGGCCCCGACCACGACGGACGGCCCGCGAAGTCGGTGAGCCGCCCGCCCGCCTCCACCAGAATGATCGCCGGCGCGGCTACGTCCCAGGGCCGCAGCTCCGCCTCGACCATCACCTCCGCCGATCCCTGGGCGACCAGCATGTGGCCCCAGAAGTCACCGAATCCCCGGTTACGCCACGCGCCGCGGGCCATCGCCGCCAGGCGGGCCTCACGCCGCGGGCCCAGGCGGCCGATGGAGCCGTACAACACGTGCGCCTCCGCCAGGCGACCGATGCTCGAAACCCGGATCGGCCGGTCGGCGCCGGCCTCGCGGAAGAATGCCCCGGCGCCTCGTGTTGCGAACCATCGCTGTCCCAGCGCGGGAGCCGAGACCAGGCCGAGCTCCAGCGCGCCGGCCCGCTCAAAGGCCAGGAGGGTGGCGAAGACGCCGATGCCCCGGACGAAGTTATGGGTGGCGTCGATGGGATCGACGATCCAGCGACTCTCCGCCGAGGCCTGGTCCGCGCCCAGTTCCTCGCCAAGGAACCCGTCGGTGGGGTAGCGGGCGGCAACGCGCTCGCGGATGAGGCGCTCGATCTCGGTATCGGCCTCCGTGACCAACGTGCGGTCCGGCTTGGCGCGGACCGTCAGCTCGCCGCGGAAGGCGCGGACGGCGACCGCATCGGTCAGGTCCAGCAGGTCATGCGCGAAGCGCAGTCGCCTGCCTCTGTCCGCGTCTTCGGCCCGGCTCACTGGCGCCGTTCACCGAGCGTCTGCTCGACCTGCTCGAGGGTGACCCCCCTGGCCGTGAGCAGCACCAGCAGGTGATAGAGCAGGTCCGCCGCCTCGCCGCGGACCTCGTCGTCGGACCCCGCCAGGGCGGCCGCCAACACCTCGCCGGCTTCCTCGACGACCTTCTCGCCGGCAAGCCGCGGCCCACCGGCCAGCAGTCGCGCGGTGTAGGAGGTGGTCGGATCGGCGGCCTGCCGCCCTTCGACCATGCGCGCCAGCCGGCGGAGACTGAAGCGCGCGCCGTCGAGGCGCTCGACTTCGAAGCATGAGCGGGCGCCGGTGTGGCAGGCGGGGCCGGTGGGACGCACCCGGTAGAGGACCGCGTCGCCATCGCAGTCAGCGGCCAGCTCGATCACCTCCATGACATTGCCGCTGGTGGCCCCCTTGCGCCACAGCTCGTTGCGCGACCGGGACCAGAAATGCGCCTGGCCAGTCCGCTCGGTGGCGGCCAGCGCCTCCTGGTTGGCCCAGGCCAGCATCAGCACCTCGCCGTTATGGGCGTCCTGGACGACGACCGGCAGCAGACCGATGTGTGGGCCAGGGCGCCGCTCGCTCACCCAAGCCACGCCGCCACCTCCTGCGGCGAGGGGTAGGACGGCAACGGTCGCACCGATACACCGCGGGCGGCTAGTGCCGCCTTCAGGTCGGGAATAGTGACCATGCCCCGATGCAGCAGCGAGGCGAGCAGCGCGGCCGAGGCCCCGCCCTCGGTGAGGGCGGCCACGATGTCCTCGACGCCGCCCGCCCCGCCGGAGGCGATGACCGGCACCCGCACCGCCTCGCTCACGGCGCGGGTCAGCGCCAAGTCATAGCCGGCGCGCGTCCCGTCCCGATCGATGCTCGTTAGCAGCACCTCGCCCGCCCCACGTGCGACCGCCTCACGCGCCCAGGCCACGGCATCTCGCCGGGTCTCGAGCGTGCCGGACACGCCACGCACCGACCAGTCGTTGCCGGCCACCGACCGGGCGGCGTCGATCGAGATCACCAGCGACTGTGATCCCAGGCGGGCGGCGATGCGGTCGAGCAGCCCTGGGTCACGCAAGGCACCGGAGTTCACCGACACCTTGTCGGCGCCGGCGTCGAGGAAGGCGGCCGCGTCGTCCAGCGAACGAACCCCGCCACCTACCGTCAGCGGCACGTCGAGCGCCGCCGCCGCGCGGGAGATGAGCTCGAGGAGCGCCGGGCGCCGGTCGTGCGTGGCCCCTATGTCGAGGATCACGATCTCGTCGGCGCCCTCGGCCGCGTAGAGGGCGGCGAGCTCAACCGCATCGCCGGCGTCGAAGAGGTCGACGAAGCGGGTGCCCTTCACCACCCGGCCGCCGGTCACGTCCAGGCAGGCGATGATGCGCTTGCGGAGGCTCACAGCCGCACCGCCGGCGCGGCCAGCGCGGCCAGCGCCTCGCCCACATCGAGGCCGCCGGTCAGGAGCGCCATGCCGACGATCGCTCCGTCCAGGCCGGCCCGCTGCAGGTCGAGCAGGTCGCCGGTGGAGCGGACGCCGCCCGCCGCGGCCAGCCACGCACCCGGGAACGTAGCCCGGCAGCGGACGAGCAGCTCGAGGTTCGGCCCGGATAGCGTGCCGTCCCGGCGGGTGTCCGTCACCAGCAGGCCGGCCGCCCCTTCGTCGAGCAGGCGGGCGGCGGCCGCCACTGGATCGTCGTCTGTCCCGCGCAGCCAGCCGTCGGTCGCGAGGCGCCCGTCGCGCAGGTCGAGTGCGGCCAGCAGCCGGCCCGGCCAGCGGGCGGCGCAACTGGCCAGGAAGCCGGGCCGCTCGAGGGCGGCGGTGCCGAGCACGGCAACGTCCACGCCGGCGCCCATCACGGCCGCCGCGACGCGCCGTCGTAGGCGTCGACCGGATGCCCGGGGAAGTAGCCGATGCCGCGCTCGGTGAGGAGGTCGACCACGGCCCGGCCGAGCACCGGTCCGGCGACGGGCATCGGCGCGGGCTCGGGCGTGTGGAGCTCGATCAAGCTTTGGTCGCGCAGACCTCGTCGCCGCAGGTCGGCGTCGATGAGGAAGGCGGCCTCGTAGGGCGCCGCCGGGCACTTGAAGGGCAACGCACTGATGGCCACGACGACGCGGCCGCCGGAGAAGCGGCTGAGCGCGCTCGCGAAGCGCCCCGCCCCCTCGAGCGTGAAGAAGTCGTGGGGCGGCATCGGCATAGCCCGGGACCGCCTCCGGGGCGAACTCGGCGCCGAGGGCGATGACGACCGCATCCCCGGTCAGCTCTCCGGCGTCGGTCGCCACCCGCCGCGCGACCGGGTCGAGTCCGTGAACATGGCTGCGCACCACCTCGATCCCGGGTCGGAGCATCTTCACCAGCGGGCGCGAGATGGCGGCCGGCCGGCGCTGGCCGACCATCAGCCACAGCAGCGACGGCGCGAAAACCTGCTCGGCATCGCGGTCGATGACGACGATCCGGTGTCGCCGGCTCAGCCGTGCGCGGAGGGCATTCGCCGCGGCGGCACCTCCGATGCCGCCCCCGAGAACTAGAACCGTGGCCATGGTCGGCCTCCTCTCGAAACGCGATGCCGGCTAGAAGCTGACGACCTTGTCGGCCCACAGAGTCCAGGCGGTGAGTTCGGCCATTGATGAGCGATGGGCGCCCTCGATGAGCGCTTCGTCGCCCATGCCGCGGGCCTCCATGCACGTCCCGCAGGCACCGATGGGAACCTTCCTGACCCTGAGCCCGGTGAGCATACGCTCGATGTTGTAGTAGCCCTCGGCTGTCATCTGGCCGCGCTGGGCGCAGCGAACGGCGTCGGCCATCAGGAAGACGCGCAGCTCGACCTCGGGCTGCTTGGCCAGGTTGAGCGCCAGCCGAAGCCCGTTGTATGACCGCTCCGTGCCGTACGGCGGGTCGTTGAGGATGACGAGGATCTTCACGCCAGCGTCCCAGCTGCCGGCCCGACCGCGATCGGCAGGCCCGCCAGGCGCCATTCCGGGAAGCCGTCCGCGAGCCGCCGCGCGAGGTGCCCGTAGGTCCGGAGCAGCGCCACGCCCTTCGGAGCGAGGACGCAGTACGGTCCCCGGCAGTAGGCGACGATCTCCGCTTCCTGCGGGAGCAGGGCGAGATACTCCTCGAGCTCATCGAGCGGGACCGACAACGCACCCGGGATGTGGCCCGCCAGGTACTCCTCCCGCGGACGGACGTCGAGGATCGTGACCTCGCCGGATCGAGCGCGGGCCCAGAGTTCCTTGCGCGTCACGGGCTCGAGCTCGTCGGGCGTCTTCAGGTACGCGGCGACGGCCACCTCGAGTTCGGCGAGCCGCTCTCGCGCCACGGCGCGGAGGGCGGTGAGGAGCTCATAGACGTCGTCGCCGGCGAGCCGGTAGTTGACCCGCCGCCCGTCCCGGCGGGCCTCGACCAGACGTGCCGCCCGGAGGGTCTGGAGGTGCGAGGAGGCGAGGGCAATGCTCATGTCGCTGGCGGCGGCGAGTGACTCGACCGGGCGCTCGCCCTGGGCAAGCAGATCGAGCAGCTCGAGCCGACGCGGGCCCGAAAGCGCTTTGCCGATCCGGGCGAATTGCTCGTTGAGCGCGGTCTTCGCAGCGCGTTCGGTGGTCATTCGTACATTCTAACGAGTCTTTGATAATTCCCGCACTGCGGCCTCTGCATGCCAGGTGGGGTGGAGCCTGGAGACATCGGGGATAGCGTCGACGGCTCGGTTGCACACCCGACAGTTTTCGATTGCGTCGGCGCGGGATTGACGCCTCGTCCAGCCAGCGAGCAGCAGAGCGTCGACTGATCCCGAGTACGACTGAGGGCCTGTGGCCGAAATCGCTGAGCACGAGGGCCGCGTGCCCGAATGGGCAAGCGAGGATGGCCGGCCGCCTCGGTCGCCACGCTCACGCTCCAACATTCGGCCACAGGCCCTGAGAGTTGAGTGAGGGTTGGATGCTGCGCATGCAATCTGCGCAACTGATCTGGGTTAGGGCGTGAAAGCCCAGGTCGATACAACGCGTTTGTTCCTTCTCAGCGGGGAGCGGGGGGAGTGCTCGACCCGCTGGGTACGCATCATCCACATGCGCCTAATGCCCGTCTGACAATCAGTAACACATCTGTTCTAAGCGGGCGCGGCAGCGAGCCTAGACCCGACGTAGAGGACGGGGTAGGCGAGCTTGGCCAGGAACGCACAGATTCGCAGCCCGTCCGGGGTCAGCCGGTAGCGGTGGCGCTTGAGGATCCGTGCGATGAGGCCATGCCCGACGAGGCGGCCGAGGTCGTAGGTCATGCGCGCCGGGGTGTAGTCGCCTGGAGCGACAGGCTCAGCAGCGCGGCGACGTGTCGCCGGAGCTGGGCGTTGGAGAGCCCGACGATGCTCCCGCTATGGAGCAGGCCTACGAGGCGGCGATCGCAAGCATTCGTGAACCTTAGGCTGATGACAGCCGGAATGCTAGCGGTCGCGTCCATTCGTTGACCCACGGTTCGCACCGAACGTTTGACAGCGCGGCAAGAAACCCGCAGGTTATAGGGTACGCTGACAGAACCGAAACCGTCGGCGACAGGAGACCCGGCCATGATCGAAGCCCCGACGCCGACCCAAACGCTCGACGCCAAGGGGCTCCTCTGTCCCCTGCCGATCATCAATCTGGCCCGCGCGATCAAGAAGCTCTCCTCGCAGGAGATCCTCCTCCTCGAGGCGACGGATCCGGGCGCGATCCCGGATGTCGCGGCGTGGTCGAGGACGACCGGCAACCTCGTCCTGTACCAGGACCGCATCGGCAAGGTCATGCGATTCTGGATCCAGAAATCCTGACGAAACCGGCACGGAGGTCTCACAGCATGGTCCAGACCGCGGAGCCGACTACGCTTCCCTCCACCGACGCGCTCGACGCCCTCGTTCGTGAGCGGGTCGACCGGCTCGTCAACGAGCGCCTCGAGTCGGTCCTCGCCGAGCGCGAGGCCCACCAGACGACCAAGACCAAGAAGATCGCGATCATCGCCACGAAGGGCACGCTCGACTGGGCCTACCCGCCGCTCATCCTGGCCACCACGGCCGCCTCGCTGGGCTGGGAGGCCGGCATCTTCTTCACGTTCTACGGGTTGAACATCCTGAGGAAGGACCGGAAGCTCGAGATCGGGACGACCGGCAACCCGGCGATGCCGATGCCGATCCCCATGCCCCAACTCCTGACGGCGCTGCCAGGCATGACGCCGATCGCGACGCGGATGATGAAGCGCCAGTTCAAGGACCATGGCGTAGCCTCGATCGACGAACTGATCGACCTGTCGAAGGAGCTCGGCGTCAAGCTCCAGCCGTGCGGCATGACGATGGACGTCTTCGGGTTCTCCGAGGGCGAGTTCATCGAGGGGATCGAGCCCGTGTGCGGAGCGACCCACTTCCTCGACTGGGCGGCCGACGCGGACGTGTCGCTGTTCGTGTAGCTCGCCTTCGAACGGTCGACGCCCGGCGGCGCACACTGACGCGCGTTTCGATTCCCAGCCAACCTTAGCCCGAATCCACCGATGCGCCTCGGATCTGACCGGCTGAGCGCCTGATGAGGACCAATTCGGCAGGGCGACCCGCCGCCGCAGCTGATCGGCAGCGGGTTGAGCGGGGCAGAGCGAGCCGGCGAGGGCAGCGGCTGGTGGCGCGGGCAGGCTGCCGCTCAGCCCCCCGATCGCCGCGTCAGCGAGTGAAGCTCAGACGAGACGCGGGACAGCCTGCAATCGGGCCAAGACCCAATCGAAGTCGAGCTGCCATGGCCAGTGGGTCGGCAGATGCAAGGTCAGCCGCCGCGCGCTGCGGGTGATCCGCCCGGCGAGCGCGAAGAAGCGGCGGCGCAGGGTCTTGGTGGTCAGCAGCGGGTGGCTGAGGCCGAGGATGGCGACCCAGGCCGCCAGGTTGTGGGCCAGCACCTGGAATCCCAGCCAGGCGGCGTTGGCGGCGAAGCGCCCCGACGGCAGGTGGTTGAGGCCGACCCCGCACTTGAGGTTCTTGATGGCGTTCTCGATCTCGACGTGGCGGCGATGGTCGGCCTCCAGCGCGAGGGTCTCGCCATCACGGTCGGTGATGAACGGGTGATAGGTGTAGCTCACCCCGAACAGGTCGAGCTGGATGGATGGGGTGGGCCGCACGCGGCGCACGCCGCAGCCACCGCAACCCGCGCCTCGCTCCTGTTCGAGCCGCGTCCAAACTCGTAGTATCGTCACCGCTGCACTTCACCGGTCATCCGCGATGGTAGCTCGCCGCGCCCCCGGTTCGCCGCGAGCGACTGAGCGTCGATCCAGCGCTCGCGGATCTCGCGCAGCCGGAGCGTCCGCGCTCCGGGCCGGCCGGTGCCGATCGGTCGTCCATCGAACGCGGTGAGGGGCACGATGCCGGCGACGCTCGCGGTGAGGAACACCTCATCGGCCGCCAGGAGATCGACCGGACGCAGGTTGCCCTCGACCGGCGTCAGGTTGAGCGCGCGAACGGCGGGTTCAGTCAGGAGCCACGCCCGGGTCGCGCCGGCGAGGATTGCGGCATCGCCGGGGGGCGTGACGAGCTCGTCACCGGTCATCGCGAACACGTTGGCGCTCGTCGCCTCGGAGACGCGGCCGTCGTGGGTGAGGAAGAGCGCGTCGTCGGCACCCGCTCGCTCCGCCTCGAGCTTCGCGTACACGAGCTCGGCTCGCGCCGTCGTCTTGATCCCGGCAAGCGGGTTCGATGGGTCGCGCCGGATCGAGCTCGTGATCGCACGGACGCCGCGTGCGAGCAGACCGGCAGGCGGCGGGGTGTATGCCCATGCCTGGATGGCGACCGTCGCCGTGGCCGCCTCCCAGCCGGGGGGCAGCGTTCCGCGCTGTTCGAGCGGCCCGCGGCTGATGGTGATGCGCACGGCGGCGTCGCCGGGCGCGCGTTCGTCATCGCCCGGCGCGTCGAGCGCCTCGGCCGCAAGCAGCTCAGCCATCCCGCTGCGAAGGAGATCCTCGCCCACCGGCAGCCGGATCGCGAGCGCGGTCGCACTCCGTTGCAGGCGGGCGAGGTGCCGGTCCCATTCGATCGGCACGCCGCGACGGACACGGAGCGTCTCGAACACGCCGTCGCCGAGCTGAAAGCCGCGGTCGGTGACGTGGAGGTGCGGCCCATGAGCTGGAAGGAGCCGGCCGTCGAGCCAGATGTGGCGGGGCACGGTCAGGGTGCCCGCGTCTCATCGGCGCTGGTCACCGGACCGTCGGCGATCTCGAACCCGCCGATCGCCCGGAGCGGACCGCTCGCTTTGGCCACCGTCTCGTCCCATTCTGCAGCCGGGTCGCTGTACCAGGTGATCCCCCCGCCGACGTGGAGGGTCAGGCGGGCTCCGTCGGCGACGAAGGTGCGGATCAGGATCGAGGTCGCCATGGCGCCGTCGGCACCGATCCAGCCGGCCGCACCGGTGTACGGTCCGCGCCGCACCGGCTCGAGCGTCTCGAGGATCTCCATCGCCCGAATCTTGGGCGCGCCGGTGATGCTGCCGCCGGGGAATGCCGCGGCAAGCAGATGGAACGCGTCGCGTCCGGGCGCCAGCTCGCCGGTCACCGTCGAGACGAGATGCTGGACGGTCGCGGTACGCTCGAGCCGACAGAGGCGTGGGACGCGGACGCTGCCTAGGCGGCAGACCCGCCCGAGGTCGTTGCGCAGGACGTCGACGATCATCACGTTCTCGGCCTGGTCCTTGGCCGAGGCGAGCAGCTCCGCCCCGAGCTGCCGCTCCTCCTCGCGGCTGTTGCCGCGCGGCCGCGTGCCCTTGATTGGGTCGGTGACGACCCGTCCCGCCTCATCGACTGAGAGGAACGGCTCCGGTGACGCCGAGACGATCGCCCGCCTGACCCCGGCCGGTGACGGACCGAGGTCGAGGAACGCGGCGAACAGGCCGGGATCGCCGGTGCGCAGGCGCCGGTAGACGGGCCACGGGTCGGCGGTGAACGGCGCCTCCAGCCGGCGCGTCAGGTTCGCCTGGTAGATCTCGCCGCCTGCGATCGCCTCGCGGACGGCCGAGACGCGGGCCTCATAGACGCCGCGCGCGAGCCCGGAACGGAACGCAAGCGCGGGCAGGTCGGCGGAGTCCGGCCCTGGCAGGGCCGCCAGGCGGTCGCGGACGTCGGCCAGTCGCCGCTCGAGCCGGGCACCATCGCCATCGAGCGCGCGGCCGGCAAGCCACGCTCCACCCGTCCGTCGATCGAAGGCGAGCACCCAGTCATGGAGCGCGAGACGAAGCAGCGGCAGATCCTGATCGGCGCGCGCGACCTCGGGCAAACGCTCGAGCCGGTGGCCGAGGTCATAGCCGAGGAAGCCGGCCAACCCGCCGCTAAACGGCGGCCTGTCGGCGGGCCGGACATCGGCCTCGGCCGGCGCACGTGCGAGCCGCCCCAGCAGCCGGCGCGCGTCGACGAACGGATCGGCGCCGTCGGCAGGCTGCTCGAGGACCGCCGCCGGATCCGCGGTGAGGTAGCTCCACCGCGACCGCCGTCCGGGGCGCGCCGCCTCGAAGAGCGCGAGCCCGGGCAGGTCGCGGAACGCCTCAGCGACATCCATCGGCGCGACACCGGCGAACTGCAGCAGCGGCTCGAGCCAGGCAGACGCGGCTCGACGCTGCCGGGAGATGGAACGCGTCACGGCGCGGATTATCCGGGTCTCCTGTCTCGATGCGCAAAGTTGCTGGGGAGGACGCGCGTCTGCCGTGGGTGGGCATCCTGAGCCACTGATGAAAGCACCTGCGCCGCCACTGACTGGCTCAACGTCGAGGGTCCTACTGCCCGCATAGCAGGCGGGCCCGCCGCTTCGACCACATCATGACCTACGCGACGCAGCGGCTGGCCCGTTTCGTGGCGAAGCGCCACCAGCGCTCGTCCCGCTACGGCTGGTGGGCGGTGGTCCACTGCTCGCCGGGTTCGCCTGCCCGCCCGCCGCGGATCGCCACCTCGGCCGGGGTGGGGTGGGAGAGGAAGTAGAGCATCGATGGCCTGCTGACGCTCGCCAGCGCAGAAGAGCGCATCTCGGACCCAAGCGTCGTCGACCTCGCCGACATTGCACGGCATGCGCTCGTGGCGTTGGTTGACGGGGAGCAGCGTGGCACCGAGCTGACGCAGCGACTCGTTTGCATCGGGTTGGTCGAGTGCGACCTCGATCAGAGTGCGGTTGATGGCGAGCGGGTTGCGCAGCTCGTGCGAGGCGTTGGCGACGAACCGTTGCTGGCTGTCGAAGGCGCGGTCCAGTCGTTCGAGCATGGCGTCGAACGTGTCCGCCAGGTCCTTGATCTCGTCGTCGGGACCGTCGAGCGCGATGCGCTCGTGCAGGCTGCGGTCGGCCACCCGCCGGGCGGTCGCGGTGATCTGCTGCAGCGGAGCCAGCACTCGGCCGGCGAGGAGCCACCGAATCCTGCGGCGATGACCCCAACCACACCGAGCGCGATGAACGAGGCGATGAGCATCGTGTTCAGGGTGTCGTCTCGAGCGCGCTGGAATTCCGCGCCGAGCGCATCGTGCACTCCGCGCGACTCCGACGGCGTCAGCTGATGGCTGAGCACCTGACTGAGGTAGACGTACATGAGGGTCAGGAGCACCGCGCCGGCGAGGAAGAACGCCGCGGCATATAGCAGCGTGAGCCGGACCCGGATCGTGGAGCGCCATGGGCGGGCCGGGATCCTCATGGGATGCGGTAGCCGCTACCGGGAACCGTCTCGATGACGGCCGGATCGCCCAACTTTCGGCGCACCATCATGACCGTGAAGCGCACGACGCCGGTGAAGGGATCGGTCTGTTCGTCCCACGCCTTCTCCAGGAGCTGCTCGGCCGAGACTACGCCCCCCTCCGCCCGGAGGAGCTCAGCCAGGACCGCGAACTCCTTCCGGGACAACGCCACCGGCTGGCCGTCTCGGGTGACGATGCGGCGATGGGGGTCGAGACGAATGCCGGCGCGTTCGAGTACGGGTGGCGCCGCGGGACGCGCGCGTCTGGCCAGCGCCTGGACGCGGGCCACCAACTCGGCGAAGGCGAACGGCTTGGTCAGGTAATCGTCCGCCCCGAGGCCGAGACCGGCGACGCGCTGGGTGACCGCGCTGGCGGCGGTGAGCATCAGAATCCTGGCCTCGACGCCGGACGCGACCAGGGTCGTGCAGACCCTCGTCGCCGGACACGACTGGCAGATCGCGGTCGAGGACGACGACGTCGTAGTCGTTGACCGCCAGCCGCTCGAGGGCCCCGTCGCCGTCGTAGGCCACGTCCACAGCCATCGTCTGTCGGCGTAGGCCATCGGCGATGGCGTCCGCCAGCAGCCGTTCGTTCTCCACCACCAGCACGCGCATCACCTCTCCTTATACCCGGCCAGTGCGCTAGGGCGCTGTTAGGCGAATCCCTAACGGTGCTCAAACACACGGCGGCGTAGCGTCGCGGTCATGTCATGCGATGGAGTGCGCGAGATGAGGGCCGGAATCAGACAGTCAGTAGTTTGGGCTGCGTCGACCCGACGTTTGGCTGCCCTATGCCTCGTGCTGCTCGTTGGGTGCTCGAGCGAGACATTGGGCCGGAGCTTGGTCAGCATCGACGGTGAACGACTCGTCG
>JBBEBK010000145.1:0-2034 GCA_040882375.1 Chloroflexota bacterium | reverse complement strand
GCCCGATGTCCTCGACCCGGCGCTCCTGCGCCCGGGCCGCTTCGACCGCCAGGTCATCCTCGACCGCCCCGACATCAAGGGGCGCCGCCAGATCCTGGACGTGCACATCAAGGGCAAGCCGCTCGACAAGACGATCGACCTCGATGAGCTCGCGCGCCGTACCCCGGGCTTCACCGGCGCCGATATCGCCAACCTGGTGAACGAGGCGGCCATCCTGGCCGCGCGGAACAACAAGAAGTCGGTGGGGACAATGGACTTCAAGGAGGCGATCGATCGGGTGGTCGCCGGCCCGGAGCGCCGCAGCCGGATCATCACCCCCGAGGAGAAGGAGATCATCGCCTATCACGAGGGCGGGCACGCCGTGGTGCAGCGCGCGCTTCCGAAGTGCGACGCGGTCAGCAAGGTGACCATCGTGAGCCGGGGCATGGCGCTCGGCTACACCATGAGCCTTCCGGCTGAAGACCGATACCTCCACAGCAAGTCCGAGTTCGAGGACAAGCTCGCCGGCATGCTCGGCGGGCATGTCTCGGAGGAGATCGTCTTCGGCGACACCACGACCGGCGCCACCAACGATATCGAGAAGGCGACCGGCCTGGCCCGCGCGATGGTGACTCAGTACGGGATGAGTGAGAAGCTCGGACCACTCACCTTCGGCAAGAAGGACGAGATGATCTTCCTTGGTCGCGAGATCAGCGAGCAGCGCAACTACTCCGACGAGATCGCCGCGAAGATCGACGCCGAGGTACGCGAGATCATCGATCGCGCGTACGTTCGAGCGAAGGAAGCGCTCAACACGCACCGGGCCGTGCTCGACCGGCTGGCCGCGCTGCTGATCGAGAAAGAGACGATCGAGGGCGACGAGTTCGAGGCGCTGTGGAGCGGAGTGCTGCCGCCGCGTGACGGGAGCGGACCGACACCGCGTCGCCTGGGCGAATCGGAGGTCGGCGGCGAGGGGGAGACAGCACCCGCGACCACCCCCAAGCGCCGCCGGAAGGCTGCTCCCCAGCCCGCCTGACCTCGTCGGGGTAGCCCTTTCGGCCCATTCCGGCACCAGGGGCCGGGCCGTATACTCCGGTCCGGTGCGCATGGGCACCATGCGCCATCGCGGGTCACGAGGAGCTGCGTTCACCGATGATCGACGATCCCCTTACCGATGCCGACCAGTCCGCCGCCGCGGATTGGAAGGTCGAAGCCGCGACCGGCGCCATAGCGCCGCGCTCCGCGCTCGACGTCCTGACCAACCTCAACGAGCGGATTGCGGCGGGCAAGGTGGACGAGTTCCAGCCGATCCCGACCGGAATGACGCCGCTCGACAAGACCATCGGTGGCGGCCTGCGGCCAGGCGAGTTGCTGCTGATCGGCGGCGCCCAGGGTTCGGGCAAGACCACGATGGCCCTCCAGATGGCCCGCAACATGGCCGCCTCCGGCCAGGCCACCGCCCTGTACGTGTGCTTCGAGCACGAGGAGGAGTACCTCATCCAGCGGCTGATCGCCATGGAGTCGCTGCTCTCCCAACTGCCCTCCAAGTCGAGCGCCATGAAGATCCAGGACGTCAAGAAAGAGGTCATGCAGAGCTACGCGGCGGCCGCCGAGGCCGGCCAGCGAGCCAAGCTCGGGGCGAACCCGCGGCTGCGCCCCTCGCTGGAGCGAATCGCTCGCTACGGCGGCAACCTCTTCCTGATGCGCGGCACCGCCACCGCCTCGACGATCGACAACCTGCGCGAGCTGGTCGCGGAGTACCGGGGCGAGGAGCAGAAGCGGCTCGTGCTGTTCGTCGACTACCTCCAGAAGGTGCCGGTCATCCCTGAGCCCGCCGAAGAGGCCGAGAAGGTGACGCGGGTGGTGAGCGGGCTGAAGGACATCGCGCTCGCGCTCGGCGTTCCGGTGGTGGCCATCGTCGCCGCCGACCGGGAAGGGTTGAAGGCGAAGCGCCTGCGCAACCATCACCTGCGCGGCAGCAGCGCCATCAACTACGAGAGCGACATCATCCTGATCCTCAACGAGAAGTACCACATCGTCGCCAAGGTCAACATC
>JBBEBK010000144.1:0-13250 GCA_040882375.1 Chloroflexota bacterium | reverse complement strand
CTCCGCTCTCCCTGGACCTGCTCCCTGCGGATGAGGCCACGCGGCAGCGTTTCTCGCTCTTCGGGCTGACCGCCATGGGGCAGCTGGCCGGCCTGCCGCGTTCCGCGGTTGGCGCGCAGTTCGGCGCACCCGGTGAGCGGCTCCAGCAGCTTGCCCGCGGCATCGACCCGCGCCCGCTCGTGCCGCGCCGCCGTCCGGAGCGGCTCACCGCGACCGCCGCCTTTGAGCCGCCGGCGGAGGGGCTCACCGAGATGGCCCTCACCCTCCGCCGCCTGGCCGCGGAGCTGTGCGACGCGCTGCGCGCCCGCCACCTGGCCCCCGGTCGCGCGGCGCTCAGGCTGGCGCTCGAGGATGCGCCCCCGCTCACCATCCAGCTGGCGCTGCCCGAGCCGGTGCTGGAGCCGGACTGGATCGCGCGGCTGCTGATCGGTCGCCTGGAGCAGGCCGCCCGCACCCGGCAACCGGCCACGGAAGCCGAAGAGGAACCGCGGATCGTCACCATCGGTCTTGCCTTCGACCGGCTGGCGAACCCCGCCACCAGGCAGTTGCCGGCCTTCGAGGCGCGGGTCGGACGCTGGGAGGAGCTGCGCTGGTCGCTGGAGCGGCTGACCATGCGCTTCGGGGAGGGCCGCCTGTGGCGGGCCAGCCACGAGCGGCCGAGCGCGTCGCTGCCCGAACATCGGGCCAGGCTGGTCGGGCTGTGACCCGCCTCTACCTCGACCACCCCCTCATCCAGGTGGACACCGATGAGCTCGGCACGCCGCTGTGCCTGCACCTGGACGGCGCCGCCCACGGCGAGGTGGGGGTCTGCAACCGCTGGCGAGTGGACGACGACTGGTGGCGCACGCCGGTGGCGCGCGACTACTGGAAGCTGGTCACCCGCGACGGGCTGCTGTGCACCGTCTACCTCGACGAGCTGCGCGGCACCTGGCACCTGGAGCGCATCTTCGACTAGACCCCTAGCACGGGGACTGATCGGGGCCGCGGAGGTAGACGAGCTCAGGATCCGAGGCGCGGCTCGACTGCACGTATCCTCCGCCCATGCCCGAGAAGCTGTCCGCGGTGAAATCGGCCAGCGGCACGCAGCGCGACACGAGAAAGGCCTCTCTGCTCCACAGGTACGGGTAGGAGCGAATCTCAAAGTAGAGGAGCACCAGGTCGTCGGCGGGGCGGTACTCGCTGTCGACGTACCGGACGCGTTGAACAAGTGGTATCAGGTCAAACTGCCCCGCGACGATTCGTTTCGCGCTATCCAGCGGCGCCGTGAGCTCGGCGGGCGGGGTCGCGTCTCGAGCCAGTGCTTCCACTGCCACGAGCGGTGAGACGGCCACCACCAGGATTGCGGCGGCGATCCACCTTCCCCGGTTGGCCCGTGGCTCGGCGCTCAACGAGCGCGCCGGACGCTACTGTGGCGTCGTGCAGTCCTCATCCAGGCAATCGTACCCGGTCGATCGTCTCTGGCCAGACCCTGCGGTGGGCCTGACGCTGGACGAGGCGTTCGGCGACCTTACATTGCCTCCCGCCCCCGCGGGTCGCCCGCTGGTCGGCGTCAACATGGTCACCAGCATCGACGGCCGCGCCCAGCTGGCAGGGACCTCGGAGCGTCTCTCCGGGCGCGCCGATCGTGAGTTGATGCAGCACTACCGCGCCGCCTACGATGCCATCGCCAGTGGCGTCGGGACGCTGCGAGCGGACGACTTCTACTCGCACCTCGGCGCGGCAGCAGTTGCGCAACGCGTGGCCACAGGGCGCCCGCCACAGCCGCTGGCCGTCCTCATCGCCGGCGGCGGGCGCGTCCCCGCCGACCGGCGCTTCTTCGCCTACCACGACCAGCCGCGCGCCGTGGCGGTCGGCAGCGCCTCGCCGTACGTCGCCGCACCGCTCGAGGGGGTGGAGACGTGGGTCGCGCCCACCGCCATCCCGCAGCCGGCATGGCTGCTCGAGCGGATCGCCGCGGCCGGCTGCGCATCGGTCCTGCTCGAGGGCGGGCCGCACCTGAACGCAGCGTTCCTGGCCGAGGGGCTGATCGACGAGCTGTACTGGACCGTCGGGGCGCGTCTGGTGGGAACCAACGCCCTGCCGATGATCGCGCCCATCCCCGGCGGCTCGCCGTGGGCCGAGCATCCGCGCGAGGGAGAGCTGATCAGCGTGCATCGGTCCGGGGAGGAGCTGTTCCTGAGGTACCGGTTCGGGAGTGCGGGCGCATGAGGACCGCATCGAACCTCGGGCGGCTGGGCGCCTGGGGCCACCTCGACTCGCTCTCGATCCACGCGGCACGAGCGTTCGCGCGCCGGGTGGAGGAGCTCGGCTACGGCACGCTGTGGGTCCCCGAGACGGTCGGTCGCGAGCCGTTCACCCTGCTCGGACTGCTGGCCGGCGAGACGAGCCGGATCCGACTCGGGACGAGCATCGTGAGCATCTGGGGGCACGATGCGCAGACGACCCGGATGGCGGCCATGACGCTGGCCGAAGCCACGGGCGGGCGATTTGTGCTGGGCCTGGGCGTTTCGCACGCGCACCTCGCCGAGCGGCTCCGCGGCCACACCTACGACCGGCCGCTCACCCGCATGCGGGAGTACCTGGCGGCGTATCGGTCGGCGGTCTATCGAGGACCGATGCTTGACGACGGCGACGAGCCACCGGTGCTGGTCGCCGCGCTCCGGGAGCAGATGCTGGGGCTTGCAGCGACCGATGCCGATGGCGCCTTCCCGTACCTGATCACGCCTGAACGAGTCGCCTGGACACGCGGCGTGCTGGATGCTGCGGCCACCTCCGCGGTTCGCCCTCGACCGGTGCTGGCGGTCAGCATGCCGGCCGTCCTGGAGTCCGACCCCGATGCGGCCCGCGCCACCGCGCGCGCCTACCTGACCCCCTACCTGCGAACACCGAACTACCAGGCCTGCTGGGCGGAGCAGGGTTTCGTCGCGGCTGACTGGGAGAAGCCGGGAAGCGATCGCCTGGTCGACGCGATGGTCGCGCAGGGCGATGCTGGGGCGCTCCGGGCGCGCGCCGACGAGCTGTTTGCTGCCGGCGCCGACCACGTGGCGGTGATCGGCCTGGCACCCGATGGTAGCACCGAGCATCTCCCGGTCCTGGAGGCCGTGGCCGGAGCCTGACCGTTGACCATCCAGATGGGGGTCGGGTGGCGGATCGTCTACCAGGTGCGTGACGCGGAGCGGGTCGTGCTGATGGCCCGCGTCGCCCGCCGAGACGAGGGCCACCTACCAGCGACTCTAGGGTGCCTTGGAGT
This sequence comes from Chloroflexota bacterium, assembly GCA_040882375.1. GTDB lineage: Bacteria > Chloroflexota > Limnocylindria > QHBO01 > QHBO01 > CF-167. The sequence goes on along the minus strand of JBBEBK010000144.1, from coordinate 10,000 downwards.
CATCCGGCGCGGCGTCGGGGGCGGACGCTTCGACCCAGCGGACCTCCCGGATGCTCCGCAGGCTGGCGGCCCGCAGGTTGGCGACGATCGACAGCCCCGCGGCGCCAAGCAGGGTCGTCGCCAGCCCGGCCAGGCTGCTCAGCGGTCCCGCCAGCATGTAGCCGGCCGGCTGGAAGACGAGCGAGACGAGCCAGTCGTAGCTGCTCACCCGCGAGCGAGCGCGCTCCGGAATGTGCTGTTGGAGCAGCGTGAACCACCAGGTGTTGGCCAGCTGGATGGAGGTCAGCGAGACGAACAGGGCGATCGCGATCAACACCACCGGCAGGGGCACCGCGAATGCCAGCAGCGGCAGCGCCTGGGCGATACTGATGGCGAAGCCGACCATCAGCGGGCGACGCGGTCGAATACGCAGTGCCAGCACGCTGCCAACCAGTCCGCCGATGGCCCCGCCGGTCAGGATGAAGCCCCACGCTGCCGCACCACCCAACTGGGTATCGGCGACCACCGGCCCCAGGATGAAGATCGGTGCCGACGCCATGTTCGTCACCGCGAAGGTGGAGATGGCGGCTAGCAGCCACGGGCGCGACGTCACCTCGCGCCACCCCTCGGCCAGATCGGCCAGGAATCGCGGGTGCTCTGCGGGAGGAGCCCCGCGAGCGGGGACGCGCAACATCAGCAGCGAAACGGCGCTGACCGCGAACGTGGCGGCATCCACCAGGAAGACGATCCCCGTACCGAAACCGACGACGAGCAGGCCGGCGATCGGCGGTCCGAAGATGCCGGTGGCGTTGCGTGACAGGCCCATCAGCGCATTGGCCTCCTGAAGGCGCCCCGGGCTGATGACCTGTGGCACCAGGCCGCTGCTGGCAGGCACAAAGAATGCTCCCGCCCCACCCACCACGGTGACGACGAGCACCAGGTGCCAGACCTCTGCCGTGCCGGTCAGCAGCAGGACCGCCAGCACGACCTCGGCAACGGTGCGCACGACATCGCAGCCGACCATCACCAGCTGTCTCGGCAGCCGATCAGCCCACACCCCGCCGGCGAGCACCAGCACCAGGTGTGACGCGGTGAAGGCGGCGAAGACATAGCCCAACTCGATGGCGGATCCGCCAATTGACAGCACCGCGAAGGCGATCGCCACCGGGATCAGCGCATCGCCGAAGGCGGACGCCGCCTGGCCGATCAAGAGCAGCCGGAACTGCGGCTCGCCCAGCGCCCCGAGGCGGCCGCCGCGCGCGGTCACCCGGTCACCTGCGACAGCTCAAAGAGGTCAGCGGCGTGTTCCTCGCGAAATGGTCGGAGGAGCAGTCTTCCGTGGTCAGGGTCGGGATCACCAGTTCCACGCCGCGCATCATGCCAAAGGCGCTCTGGGCCACGAGTATCATCCGCGCGATGCACGCCCTGCCTGCGCCCGATATCGAACGCCACCGCTCGCGGGCACTGGCCACCTACTTCACGGCGGCCGCCCTGGCCAGCATCGCCTACATCGCTGCCTGGACGGTCGCCGCCCTGGCAGCTCCGCAGATCACCGGTTTTTCAGGATCGAGCGGCTGGCCGAGCGCCACGGCGGTGGCTGGCACGGCGCTGGCGGCGACCCTCCTCTCATCGGTCATGGCTCGTCGCGGCCGGCGGGCGGGGATTGTCCTGGGCATCGGCATCGCGGTGGTCGGCAGCGCGCTGGCGATCCTTGCCGTGGTCGCCAGCTCGATCCTGCTGCTCCTGGTTGCCCTGGCGGCGCTCGGATTCGGCAACGCGGCCATGAACCTGTCCCGCTATGCCGCCGCTGACCTGTACCCGCCCGAACGACGTGCCGGCGCACTGGGGGTGGTGGTTTGGGGCGGCACCATCGGCGCGGTGCTCGGCCCGAACCTGATCGGCCCTGCCGGCGCACTCGCACCATCGCTGGGCCTCTCGGCCCTCGGCGGGGGATTCGTGCTGGCGCTCGTCTTCCTGGTCGCCGCGCTCCTGGTTGCCCTCCTCGGTCCGTCGGCACCGTCGCAGCCGCACCTCGACGAGCCAAGGCGTGCCGCCGGGACGCGCGCGACGCCCGCGCGCCGACTCCTGGCAGACCTGCTGCGCCGACCGCGGGGTCGCACAGCGGTGGTTGCCCTGGTGATCAGCCAGCTGGTGATGACGCTGGTCATGGTCATGACGCCGCATCACCTTCGCTCCATGGACCATGGGCTCGAGACGGTCGGATTCGTGATCAGCGCCCACACGTTCGGGATGTTCGCCTTCTCGCCGCTCTCCGGACGCCTGACCGACCGATTCGGGGCGACCGCCATGGTCCTGGTCGGTTTCGCTGTTCTGGCCACTTCGGGACTGATGGCTGCCGTCATCCCCGACAGCGGTGCCGTCCTGGCCGTTCCGCTGTTCCTCCTCGGAGTCGGCTGGAACCTGGGCTTCGTGGCGGGCAGCGCGCTCCTGACGTCCGAAGCGCCGCTGGGCGATCGCGCCCGCCTGCAGGGTGCCGCCGATGCACTGGTGTGGACGGTGGCCGCGGTGGCGAGCCTCAGCGCGGGGTACGTGGTCGCGGCGGCTTCCTACGCGTCCCTGTCACTGGTTGCCGCGGCCCTGGCGGTGGTGCTGGCGGGTGCCATCGTGGTGGACACTCGGAGGTCCCGGCCCACGCCGGCGCGATCGGTCAGCTGAGGGTCGCGCGCAGGCCCATGCCGGCATCGTACCGGGTTTGGCCCGTCGACAGGGTTGCGGAATAGAACATCTGTTCTATCATTCGGTGTCCAATGCGCACGCCGGACGACGACTACTGTGAGCTCCATGCCCACAGCAACTTCAGCTTCCTGGACGGGGCGAGCCATCCCGAGGAGTTGATCGCCCAGGCGGCCGGGCTGGGCATGCCGGCCCTGGCCGTGACCGATCACGCCGGCCTGTACGCCGCGGTGCGCCTGGCGAAGGCGGCCGCCCAGACCCGGACCGATGACGCCCGCGCCGGGGGTCTGGCACCGGTCACCCCGATCATCGGCCTGGAGCTGACCATCCCCCGTGACGAGGGGGAACTGCGACTGGCGCGCCGCGGCCGGAAGTTGAACGACCCGTATCGCGGCGAGCGGGCGAGCCGTGGCTGGCCCGGCGAGCTGCATGCCGGCCCGATCCCCGGTGATCACATCGTCCTGCTGGCGCGCGACGCCGACGGCTACACCGCCCTGTCGCGCCTGGCCAGTCGCGGCCACCTCGCCGGGGAGAAGCAGTACCCGGTCTTCGAGCGGACGCTGGTCACCGCGGCGCTGGACGAGGGGCGCGGCCACCTGATCGGCCTCTCCGGCTGCCGCAACGGTGAGGTGCCGCGCCGCCTGCTGGCCGGGGAGCAGGCGGCGGCCCACGACGCCGCCCGCTACTGGGCGCGCCACTTTCCGGAGGGCGACTTCGCGGTGGAGCTCTCGCATCACCTGGAGCCCGATGACGACTGGCTTGTGGCCCAGCTTGCCGAGCTGGCCGAAGCGTCCGGCCTGCCGACGCTGGTCACCAACCAGGCGCACTACGCGACGGCCGGTGGGCATCGGCTGCAGGACGTGCTGGTCTGCATCCGCCACGGCGCGACACTCGACCAGGCGCGCGAACTGCTGCTGCCGAACGCGGAGTACCGGCTGAAGAGCGCCGCCGAACTGGCCGCCATTGGCAGGCAACTGCCCGACGCGCGCGCCCGGCGCGCCTGGGAGGCGGGGATGGCGCGGGCGGCGGCCATCGGTCAGGCCTGTAAGCTCGACCTGAACTTCGAGCGGTACCGGTTCCCGGGCTTCACGGTCCCCGAGGGCGAGACGCCGTTCTCATATCTGTATCAGATTGCCCACGAGGGCTTACGCGTCCGTTATCGGCCCATTACTCGCCAGTCGGTGAAGCAACTGGCGCACGAGCTGGAGATCATCGAGCGGACCAACCTGGCCGAGTTCTTCCTGATCGTGTGGGACCTGATGGAGTTCGCGCGGCGCAACAAGATCATCGGTCAGGGGAGGGGAAGTGCCGGCGACTCGATCGTGGCCTACTGCCTGGGCATCACCAAGGTCGACCCGATCGCCCATAAGCTCCTCTTCGAGCGCTTCATCAACGAGGCTCGCACGCTGCCCGATATCGACATCGATTTCGACGTCAACCGTCGCGAGGAGGTGATCCAGTACCTCTACAACCGCTACGGCGCCGATCACGCCGCGATGGTCTGCACGGTGATCACCTACCGGGCTCGATCAGCAGTGCGCGAGGTGGCCAAGGCGCTCGGCTTTCCGGCCGATGTGGTGGACCGGGTGGCCAAGGCGCTCGACACGCGTGACGCGACCGATGTCGCCCGCGACCTGGCTGCCGACGGCACCTTCGGCTGGCTCTTCGAGGAGATGGGGGCGGGAGAGGTGGAGGCGGTGGTCGCCAATCCGCTGATCGGGCACGACCCCGACAGCCCCTGGCACGGCAGCGGCCACCCAGCCCTGCGCCCCGACCTGGCTGCCGCCGAGTCGCGTGCCCGCGACGCTGCCGGCGACCACGACGGGCGGCCGTACAGCGAGAGCGGTTGGGTTCCGCCGCGACGGCCGGGCGTGCTCGACCAGTCGGTGGTATCGGTCAAGCACGAAGGCTGGGAGCAGAAGCGCTACGGGCCGGACGGTCTGCGCCAGGTCGCCGAACGTGGGGCAGGGCAGCTGGAGGTCGTGCCGCCGCCCATCGTGCGCGTGGACCCGGAGAGCGGAATGCCGATCGAGGAGCGCCGCCGCCCGAGCGTGCTGCCGGCCGGGCCCAACGGGTCGGAGGCACGGTTAGTCACCACACGGCTGGTACGACCGACGGACCGACGCGGAAGCTCGGCAGCAAGCCCAAACGGCGCTGATTTCGGTCCTTTCAATCATCCGCTGATTGATTCGACCGGATCCGAGGTCGATCCGAGCCGGGGACCGGCGGATTTCGGTCGTACCAGCCACCAGGCGACTAACGAGAGCGGCGCACTCGTGGAAGCCCCCCACGCCGCCCACGCACCGCCCCGCAACCGCTGGCAGTGGCTCCAGCAGCTGTGCGCGGAGATCGATGGCTTCCCGCGCCACCTGGGGATCCACGTCGGCGGGATGCTCGTCACCCGCACCCCGCTGATCGACCTCGTCCCGATCGAGCGCGCCGCCATGCCCGGCAGGGTGGTCACGCAGTTTGACAAGGAGGACATCGAGGCGCTGGGCCTGGTCAAGATCGACCTCCTCTCCCTCAGAACCCTGGGCGTGGTCAGCGAGTGCCTCGACCGGGTCGAGCGCGACACCGGCGAACGCATCGACCTGGACCAACTCCCCCACGACGATCCAGAGGTCTTCCGCACTATCCGCGCCGCCGACACGGTGGGCATGTTCCAGGTCGAGTCCCGTGCCCAGATGCAGGCGCTGCCCAAGGCGCGTCCCGAGCGCTTCGAGGACCTCGTCGTGCAGGTGGCGATCATCCGCCCCGGCCCCATCCAGGGCAACGCCGTGCACCCGTACCTGCGAAGACGCGCCGGACAGGAGCCCGTCACCTACGCGCACGACTCCCTGCGCCCCATCCTGGAGGACACCCTGGGCGTGATCCTGTACCAGGAGCAGGTGATGCAGATCGCGATCGAGGTGTGCGGCTACACCGCCCTCGAGGCGGACATCTTCCGCAAGGCGATGGGCAGCCATCGGTCGCACCAGAAGATGCAGGCCGAGCGCGATCGGTTCGTCGGCGGTGCCATGCGAACGGGGCTCAACGAGGTGGACGGCGAGGACCTCTTCCGACGCTGCTCGGCCTTCGCCGAGTTCGGCTTCGCGCGGGCCCACGCCGCGGCCTTCGCCAAGATCACCTACGACACCGCCTGGCTCAAGCTCCACTACCCGGTCCACTACGTCGCCGGCGTTCTGAACAACCAGCCGATGGGCTTCTACTCCCCATCGGTGATCGTGGGCGACGCCAAGCGCCACGGCACCAAGGTGCTGCCGGTCGACGTCAACGCCTCGCGCTGGGAACACGAGGTCGAGCGCCTTCCCGAGGGGGCATTCGCTTTGCGGCTGGGGATGCGCCAGGTGAAGGGGATCGACGAGAAGGCGCGCGAGACGCTCGAGCGCGAGCGCGCCATCGGGCCATATGCGGGCGTGCGCGACTTCGTGTCACGCGTGGGGATGGGCGAGCAGGTGATGGAGCGGCTGATCGCCATCGGGGCGTTCGACTGGACCGATGCGCCCCGCCGCGAGCTGCTCTGGCAGTTGCGCAGCACCCTGGCCGACGCGGATCCGCATCGTCCCGCCCTGGGCCTGACCGATGACGCCCAGCGCGAGCTGGGCGCGACCCTGCCGCCCATGACCTTCGCCGAGCGGATCGCCGCCGACTACCGCGAGCTGGGGCTGTCGCCGACCGCCCATGCGGTGGAGCTCTTCCGGGAGCGGCTCGCTCAACGGGGAGTAGTGAGCATCGCCGAGGCGGGGAAACGGCGAGATCGGTCACGGCTGCGGCTGGCGGGGCTGGCGGTCAGCATCCAGCACCCGATGACCGCCAAGAACTTCGTCTTCATCGCGCTGGAGGACGAGACCGGCATGATCAACGTCACGGTGCGCCCGCAGGTCTACACCGCGCACCGCGCCATCCTGCACCGCAATCCGCTGCTGGTGATCGATGGCACGCTCCAGGTCGAGGGCGAGGTGCTCAACGTGGTGGCGACCCGGCTGCACCCGGTCGATGCGGTGATCGCCGAGGACGAGCGCGAAACGCGGCTGCCACTCAGCAAGCAGCAGCGCCTCTTCCGCTGATCCACCTTGACGATGCCTCCGCGCGCCTTGAAACTCGCCGCCATGGCAGGCATCACCGTCAAGCGCTTCACCGAGCCCGACGAATCGGTCACGTTCGAGCTGGGCCGCATGGACCTCGTCACTATCGGGCCGCTCACGGTCGGTCGCGAGGTGGAGGAACCGGGGTGGCGCTGGTCAGTGCACGTGCGGCCGATCGTGGGGACCGAGCGCTGCGAGTTTCACCACCTCGGCTTGCAGGTGAGCGGCCGAATGGCGGTGCAGACCCGCGACGGCGAGGTCGGCGAGATCGGCCCAGGCGACGTCTACGACATCGCGCCCGGCCACGATGCGTGGACGGTCGGCGACGAGCCGATCGTCTCCATCGATTTCCGCGGAATCGCCGACTGGGCGAAGGCCCCCGATGAAGGCGTGCGGATGCTGACGACCGTGCTGCTGACCGACATCGTTGCTTCGACCGAGGCAGCCGAGCGACTGGGTGATCGCGCCTGGAAGCAACTGCTGGACACGCACCATGAGGACGTTCGGGGGCTGCTCGAGGCCCATCGAGGTGTCCAGGTGAAGATGACCGGCGATGGCTATCTGGCCACATTCGATTCCCCGGGACGCGCCATCGTCTGCGCGCTTCGCGTGAGCGCTGCGGCCCGCCAGCTGGGGATCGAGATCCGCGCCGGCGTGCACACCGGGGAGGTGCAGATGGACGGGCAGGACCTTCGCGGCGTGGCCGTGCACCTCGCCTCGCGGATCATGGACATGGCGGGGCCTGGCGAAGTCCTGGTCTCCGCCACCACGCGCGACCTTGCCAGCGGCGGCGGCGTTGAATTCACGGACCGTGGTGTCCACGGACTGAAGGGGATCAGCGGGGCGAGGCAACTGTTCGAGGCTCGCGCAGCCGCTCGTTGACGGCGGCTACTGGGACCTCGGCTCTCTCCTTCGACCAGCGCCGCAGTCTCGCCGCAGTGCCCGCCATCTAGCGTGCCGCCATGAAACGACTCGAGCAGCGAATCCTGTTGGCGGCCATCGTGCTCCTTGCCCCGATCGCCGTCGTCAACAGCAACGTTCCGGCCGCCATCCTCGCCGTTGCCTGCCTCGTCTCCTGGACGGTGCTCACGTATCGGTCGATGCGGGGCTGAGCCGCGTGGTGTCGACCAGACCGACAGGGCGAACCCTGATCATCCTGGCCGCGACACTGGTGGTCTACCAGAACGTCGTCACGGTGATCACCGGGGGAGAGCTTTTCACCTCGGGACCGGTGGCACTGACGATCTCGGCGATTCTCATCGCGGCCATGCTCCTGTGGGCACGCCAGGGCAATCTCACGCTCGTCGAGTTGGGAATCACGCGCCATGGCGCGGCGCGCGGCGCTGCCATTGGTGTCGGGGTCGCGGCGGCAGTAGCCGTGGCTGCACTGGTGTTGTTGCGCAGCGGTCCGCTCGTACCCGGCCCCGTACAGTACGCGCCCTTCGCCGAGATGACCGTCGCCGATGTCGTGTTCCGCGCCCTGATCTTGATGCCGCTCGCCACGATCCTGCCCGAAGAGCTGTCCTTCCGCGGCGTCCTGCTTGGCATCCTGCGTCGCCGCTACGCAGACGGGCGAGCGGCGGTGCTGTCGGCCATCGTTTTCGCGCCATGGCATGGGCTCATCGTGGTGCACACGGTTGGCGAGACGAGTCTGGCGCTGAGCACCTGGGGGTGGACACTTGGCATCGTCGGTGGGTTCGTCGGAGTCGTCGGCGGCGGCTGGCTGTTCGCCTACCTGCGAATCCGCACCGGAAACCTCGTCACCTCAGTGTGCTGCCACTGGGCGTTCAACGCGTCGATCTTGGTTGGCCTGTACGCGCTGCAGGAGTGATCGCTCGTGCGGCGTCGGCCCGGGCGCCCGTGGAGTGTCGGGGAACTATCCCTGCGCGCATCCCATCCTGTCCGCAACGCCGCGAGAGGATCTCCCCATGCGCCGCCTCACTGCCCCATTCGCCGCCGTCGCTTTGGCCCTGACACTCGCCGCGCCGACCCTGGCCCATCGGCCTTGACGCCGATCGAGAGCGCGCTCACAGTTGCCATGGAGGTGCAACGATGTCCGATCAGCACGATCCGGCCGATGCCATCGGTCGCGTGACTCACTACTACTCTCACCTGTCGGTGGCCGCGGTCTCGCTGACTGCGCCGCTGCGTGTCGGGGAGCAGATCCACATCCTCGGGCACACCACCGCACTGGTGCAGCCGGTCGAGTCGATGGAGATCGACCGTGTCAAGGTCGATGGCGCGGGCCGCGGCGACGATGTGGCGCTCCAGGTCAGCGATCACGTCCGGGAGCACGACCTGATCTTCCGCGAAGGGTAGCCCGGGAGGGGCGCCCCGGCGCGGCTGCTCAGACGGCGGGGGCTGCCCCCAGCAGCCCCGGCAACAGGTTGCCGAAGAAGAAGCCGGCAATTCCCGCGAACGCGCCGAGCAGCAGAATCTCCGTTCCAGAGATCAACCATCCGCGGCGTGTCCAGCGCGACTTGAGCACACCGATGGCGAAGAGCACCGCGCCGGTGGCCGCCACCGATCCCCAGATGGCCACGTCCTGGGGCAGGAGCAGGTGCGGGATGACCGGCACGGCCGCCCCGACCCCAAAGCTGGCGCCCATCACCCAGGCTCCCTGTGCCGGGCTCCCCTCGGCGTGCTCCCCGGTGAGCCCCAGCTCCTTCTCGACCATCGTCTTGAGCAGCACATCGGGGTGCCCGGCCAGGGTACGCGCCATGACGGACGCCTCATCACGCGGCAGTCCGTCCTCCTCGAGCATGTAGGCCATCTCGGCCTCCGCCTCGCCCGGACGCTCGAGCACCTCCTCACGCTCTCCGGCGATCTGCGCGGCGAAGATCTCGCGCTGGCTCTTGCTGCTCATGTACTCGCCGGCGGCCATGCTGAAGATCCCCGCCAGGCCGCTGGCGATGCCCGCGACCAGGATCGCGAACCGGTCCGACGAAGCGCCCGCCACCGTGCTCACCACGGCCAGCGTGCTGACCAGGCCGTCCTGGGCCCCAAAGATCGCCTCGCGGATCTCGCCGAGCAGGCTGGCCTTGCGCCGCTCCTCGGTGAGGTGCTCGCGGACCCATTCGCGGTCGAAATCGGCCGCGGATGTTCCGTCCGGCGGTGCGTCCATGCGTGGATCGTATCGGAAGGGGGAACATGCGGACGGCCGGCGGCGTCCAAGGAGTACCGAGATCATCGAAAGGATGAACCGATGAACAGTCTCACCCGGCGCACGTCGCGCCCAGTTC
>JBBEBK010000143.1:0-2091 GCA_040882375.1 Chloroflexota bacterium | reverse complement strand
GTCATCAGCACCCGGTCGGCGGCGTTGCTGACGCGCCGGGCACCCTTGTGCGGCGGCCGCGCGGACGGCATCAGCAGCACCCGGTCGAGGTCAAGCTCGTCGGCGGCCAGCGTGGCAAGCCACAGGTGCCCGACGTGCGGCGGGTCGAAGGTGCCACCAAGAATACCGATGCGCCGAACGGCGCCGGACTGCTGTCGAGCAGCGGCCGGATCGGCGGTCGGGCGCAACGCGCTCGCGGCCGGGACCTTTGGTGCGACGCGAGCCGGCGCCGCGGCGTTCACCAGTCGTCCCCCCACTCGAGCTCGGTCGGCCCGATGCGCACCGTGCTGCCGGCGTGCGCGCCCTGCCGGCGCAGCTCTGCGTCGATCCCCATCCGCTCCAGCGTGCGCTGGAACCGCTCGCGAGACTCGTCGTTCTCAAAGTCGGTTCTTGCCGCGGTGCGCTCCACCCGACGGCCGAGGATGCGCAGCGCCCCGTCCTCGGCGATCACCTGCCAGCCCGACTCGAGCGGGTCGAAGCGGTGGATCCGCATCTCGACCGGCGGCGGGTTCTCGGCAGCCTGGGTCACCGCGTCCCCGAGGGCGTGGTCGATCGCCCGGCGCAACTCATCGAGCCCGGTGCCATCGTGCGACGAGACGGCGATCGGCTCGTATCCGTCGGCCCGCAGCGCGGCGCGGACCGACGGCCAGGCCTCGACGACCGCAGGAATGTCCTGCTTGGTGACCACCATCGGCATCGGTCGCTTCAGCAACGCGGGGTCGTGCTCGCCGAGCTCCTCGGCGACCTGGCGCCATTCGGCGGCCGGATCAGCCTCGGCGCCGTTCACGACCGCGACCAGCACGCGGGTTCGTTCCGCGTGGCGCAGGAATCCGTGACCCAGGCCTCGGCCCTCCGAGGCTCCCTCGATCAGGCCGGGCAGGTCAGCGATCACCGCCGCCCGCTCGTCGTCGAGCGCGATCACCCCCAGGTTCGGGCTGACCGTGGTGAAGGCATAGGCGCCGACCTTCGGGGTGGCAGCGGTGAGCGCGGCCAGCAGGGTCGACTTCCCCGCGTTCGGGGCACCCACCAGGCCGATGTCGGCGATCAGCTTCAGTTCCAGGTCGAGCCAGTGTGATTCGCCCGGCTCCCCCTTCTCGGCGTGCGTCGGAGCCCTATGGGTGGGAGTGGCGAAGTGGACATTGCCGCGACCGCCGCGGCGGCCGGCAGCGACCACCAGCCGCTCGCCGGGAACGAGGAGCTCGCCGAGCCACTCGCCGGGGCCGGCGGCAGCGTCGTCCGCAGGCACACGGCGCACCACGGTGCCCGGCGGCACCGACAGGACCACGTCGGGTGCGTTGCGCCCGTGCGAGCGGCGCCCCGAGCCACGCCCTCCGGGACGCGCGCGGTAGTGGCGGTGCTGGCGAAGGTCGCCCAGGGTGGTCTGCCCGGCATCGGCCACCAGGATCACGTCGCCGCCCTTGCCGCCGTCCCCACCGTCCGGGCCGCCCCGTGGAACGTGGGCCTCGCGGCGGAACGAGGACGCCCCGTCGCCGCCGGCGCCGGACTCGACGAAGATGCGGACGTGGTCAGCGAACATCGGATCCCGATGATAGCAACGGCTCGACCCCGGTCCGGAGGAGGCGCCGGTGCGCGGCCGGCAGGCGGATCGGTCTAGAGGTAGCGCAGGGGGTTGATGAAGACCCCGTCGACGATGACCGCGAAGTGAACGTGCGGCCCGGTGCAGATGCCGCTGCAGCCGACCGCGGCGATCGTCTGGCCGGCGGTTACCGCCGCCCCGGCCTGGACCGACATCGACCCCAGGTGGTTGTAGACGGTCTGGACGCCGTTGCCGTGGTCGATCTGGATCACGTACCCGCCGCCGTTGTTACGCCAGCCGGACCAGGTAACGGTCCCATCCGCGGCGGCGTTGACCGGACTGCCCGATGGCTTGGCGATATCGAGGGCGAGGTGGTAGGAGGAGTAGTACTGGGTGATCTTGCCGCCCGGCACCGGCCAGAGCAGCATCCCGTTCCCGACGATCGGTGCCGGCGCCGGCGCGGGCGCTGCCTTGTAGACGGGCGGGGGTGGCGGGGCGACGGGGGTGGGCAGCGG
>JBBEBK010000142.1:0-2140 GCA_040882375.1 Chloroflexota bacterium | reverse complement strand
CATCGGTCGCCTCAGCGGGGACTGGCAGCATCAGGGTCCAGCTCCACTCGACCGGGGTGCCCGGGTTGGTGGCGCCCCGCGGGTCGAGGGTGTAGAGGCCTTCCAGGGTGCCGATGGGCGCCGTGACGCCACGCTGCTTCAGCGCGAAATGCAGGGTGTAGGCGACCGGGTAGAGGGCGCCGATCGCATCGGTGTAGGAGGGGCTGCCGGGGGCATCGGTGCCTTCGATCATCAGGTAGCGCCGCTCCGGCACCTCTATGAACCGGGCGCGGTCGACCCGGGCCATGATCTCGTGGCGGTAGTCGGCTGCGCGCTCGAACTCAACGGGGCGGGTTGCGGTGAGAACCATGCCAAACTCCAGCTGCGGTGCTCGGGATGAGCGTGCCGCGTGGCGTGGAGGCTGGCTAGGGCCGGATGTCCCGATCGGGCGGGTTCGAGGGTTCGTGGGTTCGATCCGGGACGTGGGCCCAACCGGGACGTGGGAGCGGCGGCGTGTTCCACCGAGAGGTGGGAGCGGCGGCGTGTTCCACCGGGCGGATCCAACGATCAAGGATCGGTCGGGGTAGGGTCCGTTCTTCCCTCCGGGCGCAACTTCACGAGTGAGGATCGGGCGCGGCCGGGTCCGATTCGGTCGGTATCGGGCCATGGTTGATCGTTAGATCCGTGGGGCGGAACCGTCCACCGGGCCCGGGCGTTGCCGGGGCTGCGGCCGACGCGGCCGACCCGGCCGACGCGGGTTGCTCTCTACCCGGGGATCAGCAGGCGCCCCGCCTTGGCGATCCGCTCCATCCAGGGGAGCTCCGCCGCCAGGGTCGTCTCCGGTCCGTGGCCCGGCAGCACGCGCACATCCGGAGGCAGCTCGCGGGCCAACCGGGCAAGTGAAGCAACCATGGCCGCGTCGTCGCCGCCGGGGAGATCGGTGCGGCCGTAGGAGCCGGCAAACAGCACATCCCCGGAGAGCAGCAGCGCGTGTCGCTCCTCGTAGAGGCAGACCGATCCTTCCGAGTGCCCCGGCAGGTGCAGCACGTCCCAGACGAGGTCGCCGACCCGCAGCTGCTCGCCGTCGCGCAGATCCACGCTGGCCACCGCCCGCTCGACGGTGAAGCCGTAGTTGTTGTCGCCACCCAGCCGATACGCGTCATCGGGATGGATGGCCAGCGGCGCGCCGCTGCCGCGCATGAGCGGAGCGTTGTCGAAGATGTGATCGATATGCCCGTGCGAATTGGCGATCAGGTGCAACTTCAGTCCGTTCGCCGCCACGCGGTCGAGGAGCGATGGCGCGGCACCCATGCCCGGATCGAGGACGAGGGCATCCGGCGAGACACCATCCCAGACCAGGTACGCGTTGGTCTGCCACGGCCCGAACGCGCCGACCTCCAGGCGCGGGTGGTGGTCCTCCGCATCGGCGCGCTCGACGGTCGGCTCACGGGTCACTGCTCGGTCGCTCCGGCGGGGCCGATCGGTCCCGACCGGCTGTCGCCGAGGGTCAGACCCAGGGCAGAGGCCAGCGCATCGGTCAGTCGGTCCTCTACGGCTGACATGTCGACCGGGTGGCCGAGCTCGCGGGCGAGACTGGTGACCTCGCGGTCGGCGATGCCGCAGGGAATCATCTCGGCGAACCAGCGCAGATCGGTGTTCACGTTGAGCGCCAGCCCGTGCGTGGTCACCCCGCGACGCACGCGCACACCGATGGCCGCCAACTTGCGCAGCCCCTCCACCCATATACCGATCAGCCCATCCTCGCGGTGCGCTTCAACCCCGAAGGCGGCGGCGGTGGCGATGACCGCCTCCTCCAGGCTGCGGACGTAGCGGCGAAGGTCGAGCGGGTCGCGCAGTTCGACGATCGGATAGGCGACCAGTTGCCCGGGGCCGTGGAAGGTGATGTCGCCGCCGCGATCGATGCGGTGGAACTCGGCGCCGATCTCCCGCAGCCGCTCGGGCGTGGCGAGCAGGTTGGCCTCGTTCCCGCCGCGACCGATGGTGTAGACCGCGAAGTGCTCCACCAGCAACAGCCGATCCCCGATGCGTCGCGAGCGTCGCTGCTCGGCCAGCTCGTCCTGGAGCTCCCAGGTGGGGAGGTAGGCGACGGTGCCGAGGCGGTCGACGGTGAGCCGCCCACCGTGGGCGAGCAGCAGTGGCC
>JBBEBK010000141.1:0-13828 GCA_040882375.1 Chloroflexota bacterium | reverse complement strand
CCCCCGCCAGGATGGTGGATGCCACCGGCGCCGCTCCCCGATGGCGCGGCAGGAGCGACGGATGGACGTTGAGCGGAGGCCACGGAGCGAGCGACAGCAGCTCGCGCGGGATGAGCTGACCGTACGCGAACAGGAGCAATCCATCCGGAGCGTAGGAGCGCAGGATCTCGGTCCCCTCGTCCGAGCGCACGCGCCGCGGAGTCTCCACCCGAAGCTCGTGGGCCCGCGCCCAGGCCGCTACCGGGGACGGTCGAGTCTCCAGGCCGCGCCCGGCGGGACGATCAGGCTGACTGATGACCAGCAGCTCGTCGCTGAGTGCCGGCAGTCGCGCGAGAAGCGGGACGCCGATCGCACCGGTGCCCAGGAAGGCGATCCGCCCGAGCCCGGCCACTAGATGCGGGCGGTGGCGGCTTCCTCCACCTCGCTCGGCCGCTCGCTGACACGTACCAGCTCCTCGAGCGACTCGAGGTAGTCGATGTACAGGATCCCGTTGAGGTGGTCGATCTCGTGTTGAAGGGCGCGGGCGAACAGCTCCTCGCCCTTCACGCGGAACTCCTTGCCGTGACGGTCGCGCGCCTTGACGGTCACTTTGGCGTGACGGCTGACTTCCGCCACGAAACCGGGGACCGACAGGCACCCCTCCCAGTCGATCACCTCGCCACTGGCGCGCACGATCTGTGGATTGATCAGCTCGGTGATCGTCTCTTCGAGCTCGATGACGGCCACCTGCAGCGGCACGCCGATCTGGTTTGCAGCGAGACCGATCCCGGGGGCATCGCGCATCGTCTCCAGCATGTCGTCGAGGAGGCGGTGCAGCGACGCGTCGAAGTGCGTCACCTTGCGGGCGCGCTCGCGAAGGATCGGTTCCTCGGCGGTGAGGATCTGGCGAATGACCATGGCCGGTATTGTACCGATGGCGTCGGGCGGGACGGCTACAGGAGCGACTCGGGGTCCACGTCGATCGCGACGCCGGCCGGGACGCGCTCCAGCGCCGCGGCTCGATCCGCCTCACGGGCCGCGCGGATGACCACCTGGAAGCGCCAGCGCCCGGCGCGGCGCGGGACGTATGACGGCAGCGGGCCGTGGACATCCACGCCTCGCATCTTCACCGCGGTAGCCGCCTCGCGGCCGCGCGACTCGGCGCGCTCCCGATTCGGATCCGCCACCAACAGGCGCGCGAGGTGCGAGGCCGGTGGATAGCCGAGCAGCCTGCGACGGGCCAGCTCCTCGTCCGCGAACCCGTCAATGTCGAGGCGGACCGCCGCGCGGACCGCGTAGTGGTCGGCCGCGTAGGTCTGGATGATCACCCGCCCCGGCAGCTCCCCGCGGCCGGCCCGGCCGGCGACCTGCGCCAGCAGCTGAAAGGTCCGTTCGGGAGCCAGGTAGTCGGGCAGGTTGAGGGTCACGTCGGCCGTCACCACCGCGGCAAGCGTGACGCTCGGCAGATCAAGCCCCTTGGCGGCGAGCTGGGTGCCGACCAGCACGTCCACCTCGCCGTCGCGGAATTGGTCGTACACGAGCTCGAAGCCACGGCGCGCGCCCAGCGTGTCGGAGTCCATGCGAGCCACCCGCAGTCCCGGAAAGCGGGCACGCACCTCGGCCTCGACACGCTGGGTGCCGGCGCCGAAATAGCGGATCCGCGAGCTGCCGCAGGCGGGGCAGCGTTCGGGCGGCGCTGAGGTCCGCCCGCAGTGGTGGCACCGCAGCTGGGCCCCCGCCGAGTGGTACACGAACGGGAGATCGCAGTCGGGACAGCGGAGGCTGGTCCCGCAGTCGCGACACAGCACGAAGGTCGCGGAGCCGCGCCGATTCATGAGCAGGATCGCCTGCTCGCGGCCTGGCCGGAGCCGCGCCAGCGCCTCACCCAGCGACGCGGAGAAGATGGAGCGATTTCCGGCGGCAAGCTCCGCCCGCAGGTCCACCAGTTCGATGCGCGGCGCGCGCCCGACCCGTCGTTCGACCAGCCGGACCCGCTCCACCATCCCCCCACGCGCCCGCGCGATGGTGGCCACGTCGGGGGTCGCGGTACCGAGCATGACCCGGGCGCCGGTCAACAGCCCACGGCGACGTGCCACCCAGCGGGCGTCGTAGCGGGGCGTGCGATCCGCCTTGTAGCCGCTCTCGTGCGACTCGTCCACCACGATCAGCCGGAGGTCATCGAGCGGCGCGAATACCGCCATCCGCGTCCCGACCACGACGCGGGCGCGTCCGTCGCGGATGCGCCACCAGGTGTCGTGGCGCTCGCCGGGCGCCAGCCCGGAGTGCAGCACGGCGAGCTGGTCTCCCGCCAGCGCCGCCACCCGATCCGCAAGCTGGGGCACCAGGGACAGCTCCGGCACCAGCACGATCGCGCCACCACCGTCAGCGATCACCGCCTCGATCGCCGCCAGGTACACGTCGGTCTTGCCGGCCGCCGCGACCCCCTCGAGGAGGAGCTCGCCCCCCGGTGGGAGGTTCTCCAGCGAGCGCAGCGCACCTTCCTGTTCGACCGCCAACGTGTGCTCCCTCGGGACCTGTCGTGGACGGTGAGCCAGCGGGTCGCGCTCGACCTGCTGCCAGCCAAGCTCCACCAGGCCGAGCGCCTCCAGGCGGCGGGCAGGGGCGAGCAGCGCACCGGGCTGGGCACTCATCCCGTCGGCGAGCTCGGCCAGCGTCCGGGCATCGCCGCCCGCGGCGCCCAGCAGCGCTCGCTGCAACGCGCCACGGGGCGCCGTCTGTTCACCGGGTAGGCGCCGGATCGTCCGCGCCCGGCGGGCGCGAAGATCGGGTGGCAGCAGCGACCACCTGACCCGCACGGCGCCGGCCCGGCGCAGCCGCTCAGCCGCGGCCGGTCCATCGGCGCCCAGGGCGCGCCGCAGCGTGGCTTCGTCGACCTCGCCTGCCTCGGAGACGGTAGCCAGCAGCGTCTCGGGGAGGGCCGCCGCATCGAGGACCACCCAGCTACGCCGAAGGCGTGACTCGAGGCCGGGCGGGAGCATGGCCGCCACGGTCGTTCCGAGCGGCGAGCGGTAGTAGGCCGCCATCGCTTCGGCGAGGTCGAGGAGGTCCGGAGTCAGCATCGGCTCCGAGACGACCGCCTCGACGTCGCGCAGGTCGAGGTCGGGCTCGGGGTCGGGTGCGCCGCCGAGTAGGTAGCCGAGCGCAAGTCGCCGCCCGTACGGGACCAGGAGCAGTGCGCCCGGGTCCGGCGTGCCGAGGGCAGCCGGAAGCCGGTAGCTGAACGCTCGCTCGGGTCGGTCGGCGACGGCCTCGACCGCGACCCGAACTACCCGCCCTCCGGCCAAGGCGGCCTCGTCGGCCACCACCATCAGACCCGGACGCGCCGGGGGGGCTCGCGCCGGGCCTCGGCCTGGATGATCTCCCAGATGCGCTCGGCCGCGGCCTCCGGATGCCCGGTCTCGTTGACGATCACGTAGTCGTAGTCGGCGCTGGACGCCATCTCGGCCTCCGCGTTGCGGCGGCGGACGGCCAGGCTCCGCTCATCCTCCGAGCCACGGGTCGCCAGCCGGAGGTCGAGGTCCTCGATCGACGGCGGCATGACGAAGATCAGCAGCGCATCGGGGACGAGCGCCCGAACCGAGTGGGCACCCTGCGGGTCGATCGTCAGGATCGCATCGCGGCCCGCGGCCAGGATGCCGCGCACCTGGTCGATCGGCGTTCCGTACCACTGCCCGTGGACGTTGGCGTGTTCAAGGAGGCCATCGGTAACCCGCAGCCGGTCGAATGCAGCCTCGCTGAGGAAGTGGTAGTGGACCTTGTCCTCCTCACCGGTGCGGCGCGGCCGCGTGGTGGCGGTCACGATCGGCACCACCTGGGGCCGGTTCCGCGCCAGCTGCGCGACGATGGTGCTCTTCCCGACTCCCGACGGCCCGGAGACGACCACCAGCAGCGGGTTGGGAAAGACGAGTCGCTTGGCCGGTCGACCGGTGTTGCGCCGCCGCGCCATCAGGCCGCCTCGACGAGTGCCGCGCCGATGCCCGATGGGAGGCGGTCACTGGCGATGCCGCAGGCGACAAGGGCGTCGGCGAGCTCGGGCGGCAGCTCGCTCCAGGCTTGCATCGGTCGGTCGTCGATCGGCCGTCGCAGCGTCAGCCGGGCGGCATGCAGGAACTGGCGGCCGAGTCCACCGGGCCCCACTCCCCCGCCGTACCGCATGTCGCCGGCGATCGGCAGGCCCAGGAAGGCGAGGTGCGCCCGCAGTTGGTGGGTTCGACCGGTCCGGGGTCGCAGCAGGAGGAGGGTGTAGCCGCTCCCGGAGCCGAGCACCTCGTAGTCGGTGACCGCCTCGCGGCCGCCGGCCACGACCGCCATGCGCTGACGATCCCGCGGGTCGCGACCAACGGGAGCTTCAATCCGGCCGCGGGTCGCGGGAGCGGCGCCGCGCACCAGCGCCAGGTACTCCTTCTCGATCGTCCGCTTCCCGAACTGCTGCATCAGACTCGCCTGGGCGGCATCGGTCTTGGCGACCATCAGCAGGCCGGAGGTCTCCTTGTCGAGCCGATGCACGATCCCCGGTCGCCCGACGCCGGCGATCGATCCGAGCGCTTCGCCGCGTTCGGCGGCCCGGCCCAGGAGCGCGTGCACCAGGGTCCCGGTGGCGTGGCCGGCGCTGGGGTGCACCACCAGGCCGGCCGGCTTGTCGACGATCAGCATCGTCTCGTCGTCGTAGGCGATGCGCAGCGGAATCGACTCCGGAACGAGCGTCTCGTCGGGGGGTGCGGACAGGGTCACGCTCAGCAGCTCGCCTCCACGCAGGCGATCGGACGCACGTGCCCGCCGCCCGTCGACCAACGCCCGTCCATCGGTGATCAGTCGCTGGGCATGCGCCCGACTGATCCCCGCCAGGGCGCTGGCCGCGAGGTCAAAGCGGCCGGCCACGGCGGACCCGGTGACGACTCGCTCCTCGACGGCAGGTGGACCTCCGCTCACGCGCGGGCCTCGCGCCGGCCCGGATCGGCCAGAAACAGGTAGAGCACCAGGGCGCCGATCCCGAGCACGATCGACGAGTCGGCGACGTTGAAGGCAGGAAACCGCAGGTCACCCAAGCCGACCGACACGAAGTCGGTCACATACCCGAGCCGGAGGCGATCGATGAAGTTGCCCAGCGTTCCGCCGAGCACCACGCCCAGGACACCGTGCAGCCAGCTCGCTCGCTCCCGGAATGTTCGGTGGAAGTAGACGACCATCCCCAGCGCGACCACGGTAACGGCGATGAAGAGCAGGTTTCCTCCCTGGAAGAGGCTGAATGCAGCACCCCGGTTCTGGGCGTGCCAGATCTGCACCAGATCGCCGATGACCGGGGTTCGCTCCCCCACCTCGAGGTTCGCGATGACGAGCGCCTTGGTCACCTGGTCCGCCACGATGATTCCGGCGGCGACCAGCAGCAGTATCATCGGGCGGGCGCGGCCGCCGGCGGGCGGCGCCTCATCGCTCATAGGCCGATGGTACGCGATG
The DNA here is from genome assembly GCA_040882375.1 of Chloroflexota bacterium. GTDB lineage: Bacteria > Chloroflexota > Limnocylindria > QHBO01 > QHBO01 > CF-167. The sequence goes on along the minus strand of JBBEBK010000141.1, from coordinate 8,374 downwards.
GGGCTGCCTCAGGCGCGTCGCACCGCCAGCCGAAGCGCTCCGCCGTCGACCTCCATCTCCTCGGCCAGGTCGGCGTCGGCAAGGGCGGCACCGTCGCCGATCTCCATGGTCGTCGCCAGCGTCTCGTCGGCCAGCCAGTCGCGGTGCGCGAGCAGTCTCCCGACCGGCACCTCGGCACCGGCGATGGCCACCACGATCCGGTCGGCAACCTCGTAGCCGGCCGCCTTGCGCATGTTCTGGAGGCGGTGGGCCACCTCGCGGGCCAGTCCCTCCGCCTCGAGCTCAGGGGTGAGCCGCGTGTCCAGCGCCACCAGCAGGTCTCCGTCCTCGGCCACCTCCAGGCCCGGACGGGCGCGGGCCGTGAGCTGGAACGCATCGGGCTCCAGCACCACGCCGCCGACCTCTGCTCGCCCATCGTCGAGCAGCCGCCAATCACCTGAACGGGCACCCGCCATGACGGCTCCCACCGCCGCGCCATGGCGCGGACCGATGATCGGCAGGAGCGGATAGAGCGTGCGCTCGACCAGTTCTGACTCGTCGCCGAGCACCTCCAGCGCGCGCGCGTTGAGCTCCTCGAGCACTTCGGCGCGCAGCTCGGCGGCGATTGCCGGGTCGCTCGCCAGTGAGCCGCCGGCCGAAGCCGGCAGCTTGACGCGCACGGCCGCCAGCGGCTGGCGGGTCCGCATGCCGGAGGCGGCGCGCGCCGTTCGGCCGAGGGCCACCACGCGCCGCGCCAGGGCGACCGACGCGTCCACTTCGGGCGCGTCGCGTCCGGGCACGCGCTCAGGGAAGACGGTCAGGTGCACGCTGTCGGGTGCGGTGGCATCAACCGCCAACACCAGGTTCCGCCAGATCGCGTCGGACAGGTGCGGGACGAAGGGCGCCATCACCCGCACCAGGGTCGCCAGCGCTTCGTGCAGGGTCGCGTAGGCGGCCCGCTTGTCCGGGTCGAGATCGCCCTTCCAGAAGCGCCGCCGGTTGCGCCGCACGTACCAGTTCGAGAGATCCTCGACGAACGCCTCGATGCTGCGCGTGGCGGCCGCGGCGTCGTACTCGTCGAGCGAGGACCGGACGCTCCCCACCAGGGCGTCGAGGCGCGACAGGAGCCATCGGTCGAGCAGGGTCCGTGGCGCGTCTCGATCGGCCTCCGACGGGGTCCAGCCATCGATGCGGGCGTAGGTCACCAGGAAGCCGTAGCTGTTCCAGAGCGGCAGGAAGAAGCGACGCACCACCTCGTGGCCGGGGCCGTAGCCGAAGTTCAGGTTGACCGCCGGGTTGGCCGCCGCGTACATCCAGCGCATCACATCGGCGCCGATCTCCTCGGCAGCATCATCGAACCAGATGGCGTTGCCCTTGCTCTTGTGCATCTCCTCGCCGTGTTCGTCGTGCACGAGCGCGTAGCCGAACAGCGTGCGCATCGGCGGCTCGTCGGTGATGACGGTGGACATCGTCAACAGCGCGTAGAACCAGTTGCGGAACTGACCGGGGAACGACTCGGTGACGAAGTCGGCCGGGAACCACTGCGCCCACGACTCGCGGTCGTGGTTCCAGTCGAGCGTGCTGAAGGCGACGATGCCCGCATCGAGCCACGGGTTGCCGACATCGGAGATCCTGCGGGTCGGCTCGCCGCACGATCCGCAGGCGATCTGCACCGCGTCGATCCACGGCTTGTGCGGCGAGTGCCCGGCGAACTGGTCCCAGCCGGCCACGGCACGATCGCGCAGCTCATCGTGCGAGCCGATCACCTCCCATTGCCCGCACGCCTCGCACTCCCAGATCGGCAGCGCCAAGCCGTAGTAGCGCTTCTTGCTGATCATCCAGTCGCTCATGTTGCGAAGCCAGTCGATCTCCCGTTCCTCCAGGCCGATCCCCTCGGGCAGCCAGCGGACCTTCCGGGTAACCGCACTGATCGGAGCGCGCAGCGGGTCCATGGCGATGAACCACTCGTCCACCAGGCGAAAGACCAGTTGCGTGCTGCAACGCCAGCAGACCGGGTAGTGGTGCAGGTAGCGCTCCTTCGCCACCAGCAGCCCCTTGCGCTCGAGGTCGGCGGCAATCTCGAGCGGCAGCTCGCGGTCCTCGTCGTTGGCGGCACCCGCATAGCGGCCCGTCTGCCACCCGTAGCCATCCCGGAAGATGCCGGCCTCGTCGATCGGATCGAGCACGGCCAGGCCGAGCGCCTTCGACAGCGCGAAGTCCTCCTGCCCGCAGCCGGGGGCGATGTGGACGGTCCCGGTTCCCTCTTCGTCCGATACCTCGTCCCAGGCGATCACCCGGTGCTCCACACCGGCCTGCACCGGCAGTTCGTCGTACGGGCCGGCGTAGGTCAGCCCGATCAGCTCACTGCCGGTCACCTCCGCCAGGACCGCTGCCTTCGGGGCGACGCGCCCCTTCGACCCGCGCGAGACCCACCAGTGTCGCCCGCCGTGGCCTTCCACCAGCTGGTAGACAAGGTCCGGGCGGACGGCCGCGGCAACGTTGCTCGACAGGGTCCAGGGCGTCGTGGTCCACACCAGTAGGTCCTCGCCCTCGCGGCCCGCCGATGTGATCGGCAGACGGATGGTCAGCGAGAGGTGGCGCAGCTCGCGGTATCCCTCGGTGGCGATCTCCTGGTTCGACAGGCCGGTGCCACAGCGCGGGCACCACGGCATCACGTCGTGGCCCTTGTAGATGAGCCCGCGCTCCTGGCACATCTTCAGGAAGGCCCAGATCGAGTAGTTGTTCTCGTCGGAGTTGGTGTAGTACGAGGCGTCCCAGCGCATCCACATGCCGAGCCGCTGGCTCTGCTCGGTGATCCGGTCGGCGTAGCGCTGGACACGCGCCTTGCAGAACTCCACGAAACGATCGACCCCGTAGGTTTCGATATCGCGCTTGCTCGTGAAGCCGAGCTCCCGTTCGGCCTCGACCTCGATCCACAGACCCTGGCAGTCGAACCCGTTCTGGTAGCGCTGCCGCTCGCCGAGCATGGAGTGATAGCGGATGAAGAGGTCCTTGTAGGTCCGACCCCAGGCGTGGTGCACGCCCATCGGGTTGTTGGCGGTGATCGGTCCGTCCAGGAACGAATAGCGACGATCCGACCCCTCGTTGCGGGCCAGGTAGCGCTCCTCGGTGCGCGCCTCGCGCCAGACCTCGATCTGCTCGCGCTCGAGCGCCGCGACGTCCAACTTGTTCGATACCGGTTTGAACACTGACTCTCTCTGATAGCACGAATCCCGCCCCACACCCGGGACGGGATATCACTCCCGCGGTACCACCCGCGCTTGACCGATGCCGGCCGCCCGGCCTCGATCCACTCGCTACGCCCTGACATCGGTGGCGAACCCGGGAGGCGTTACGCACGGCGATTGCCGCTTGGCGCCTCCGGCTCGGGAGGGATCGCTGCCGCCTCGTGCCCGCCCGCTCCCACTCTCCGGGCTCGCTGCCTGGGCTCGATGCCGGCGACTGCGCTGGCTCCGTCACGGCCGTCTTCGACTGTGGGCGGATCGTGGCAGCGGAGACCGCGCTTTGTCAATCTGACCTAGGCGATGGCCGCCCGTGCCACCAGCGCCAGGGCGGCTACCGCGGTCATCGAGACGAGTGGGCCCAGCCGCGGGTACCAGGCGCGGGCGGCAACCGCGCCAAGCGCGCCGCCGATGCCGCCGAGCGCCAGCGCCAGGGTGAGCAGGCGCGCGTCACTGGGCGAGAAGTTCGCGCCGCCAACGACCCACGTGATCCACACCGCCGCGGCCGCCGCGAGAGGCGCCCCGAGGACGAGCACCTTCCCGATCGCCGAGTAGTCGATGCGCAAGCGGCGGCTGACGATTGCCCGCGCACTGACCCGCGGAGCCGGGACGCTGCCAACGGCGCTCGTCACCGCGGACATCGCGACCGATGCAGGACCGGGGCCCGGACGCGGGAAGTGCAGCCACGATGGCCGCCTCCAGGCGGCACGTTGCCGCGGCCGAGCACGTGTGACCGCGGTGACCGTCAAGTGGGTCGGCGCGATCGGGATCTGCGGTGCGGCCGCCGCCACCGCCTCCGCGAACGGCTGCGGAGTCGGCGTATCGGTCCTGGCCAGTGCGGCCGCGGCCAGCCGCTCCGACGCGGCCGCCGCTTCCGCTGCCGCTCGCTCGGCTGCAAGGCGCTCCTCGAGGAGCGCTCGCTCGATGCCGGTGAGTGGCCGCTGCGGCGGCGCGGGGAGTGGGACGGCCGGGATGACCGCGGCGACCGGCGGACGGGCCGCGATGGCCGCCTCCATGCGCTGCTGCATGCGTGCGGCGGTCCCGAGCGCCTCGATCAGCTCGGTCTCACTGGCGGCCGCGATGGCCAACCTGCCGAAGTCGGTGGGGATCACGATCATGGTGGGCGTGGCCGCCAGCCGCACCACGTCGATCTGCTCCTCGCCGCGCAGCTCCGCGCGGCCGAGCGACCAGCCGATGGCACCGAAGCGAGCCCGTAGGGTTGCACGGCCGGCACCCAGCACCGTTACCCGCGTCAGCGAACCGCGAACCAGGGCGTAGCGCCGCTCCCCGGTGAGCCAGCGCAGGTGCACCGTGCCCGGCTCGATGGCCACCGATACCGAGAAGACGAACAGCGCCAGGAAGAGTGCGGAGCCGATCGCCAGCGAGCCCGCGATCGCCAGTCCCGCGCCGCCGATTCCGCCGAGCACCCAGCCGCCAACCACGGCGGAGGCACCGGTCAACGCGAAGACAAACGGCGCGGTGAGCAGACGAAGCGGGCTGCGGGCCAGGCGGAGCCTGGCGATCGGGGTGATCTCCTCGGACATCGGCCGGACCTTCTCGGTAACGCGGTACGTCAGGTGGCGCGGATACGCCGGAACGGCGGCAGCGGCCGCTCGGTTGATCCTAGTAGATGGGTGTCAACCAGTGGCGATAGGTGTCCATGCGGCCGCGCGCCGCGTCGAAGTAGATCTTGTGCAGCCGACGGGTGATCGGTCCGGGCTTGCCATCCCCCACCGCACGACGGTCGATCTCGATCACCGGTGCCAGCTGCGCCCCGGTGCCGCACAGGAAGACCTCATCGGCGCTATACAGCTCGGTGCGGTCCACGGTGCGCTCGATGACGCCGATCCCGAGGTCTCCGGCCACGTCCATCAGGTGCCGGCGGGTGATCCCCTCGAGCACATTATCGCTGACCGGGGGTGTCACCAACACGCCGTCACGGACCAGGAAGATGTTCTCTGCGCTCCCCTCGCTGACGTGCCCGTCCTGGGTCAGCATGATCGCTTCGTCAAAGCCGTTCAGCTGCGCCTCGGTCTTGGCAAACGCGCCGTTGACGTACGAGCCGGTGAGCTTGGCGCGCGCGGGGATGGCGTTGTCGTCGGTTCGCCGCCAGGTGCTCACCTGCGCACGAATCCCGGCCTCGGTGTCGATGTACTTCCCGAACGGCATGGCGAAGATGGTGAGATCGGACTCGAGGTTGTGGAGCCGGACGCCGATCGATTCACTCGACTTGTAGACGATCGGTCGCACGTACGCATCCTCGCGCAGCCCATCCCGCCGAAGGAGCGCGACGGTCAGGCCGACCAGCTCTTCGGGCGTGTGCGCCACCGTCATGTGGAGGAGCTTCGCGGACCGATGAATGCGCTGGTAGTGCGCCAGCAGGTCGAGCCCGAAGAGCTGCTCCTCGTCGGCGTTCCAGTACGCGCGAATGCCCTCGAAGACCGCCGTGCCGTAGTTGAATGCGTGGGTGGTGACGCTGATCTGCGCCTCTGCCAGCGGGACGAACCCGCCGCGGATGAATGCCCAGAGGTTGGCGGTGTGGTCCGCGTCGGCGGTGACCGTTGTGGTTCCCTGCTTCAGCAACGCAGCCTCCTCAGCTGCCGTGCCGCGCCTCAGGCGCGGTGTCGCGGCATGCACGGGCCAGTATACCGAGCCGCCTTCCCGGGGTCCGCGCGTGCCTGGCCCTCACCTAGTGGGCCGGCGGCGCCGGCGTTGACGCATCGCTCCCGCGGGTCACGAGCATGGACGTGACGATCGAGAGGGCCAGGATGGACACGATGATCCCGAGCGAAACCCACACGTCAAGGTGGACCACGTCGCTGAGCATCATCTTCAGGCCGGCGAACGTGAGAAGCGCCGCCAATCCGTACTTGAGGTACTCGAACCGGTCGATCAGGCCGGCGAGCAGGAAGTAGAGGGAGCGCAGGCCCATGATGGCGAACGCGTTCGAGGTGAAGACAATGAACGTATCGGTTGTGATGGCCAGGATCGCCGGCACGCTGTCGATCGCGAACATGATGTCGCTCGTCTCGACCACCACGAGGGCTGCCAGCAGCGGAGTCGCCCACAGTTTCCCGCCGCGCCGAGCGAAGAAGCGAGGTCCCTCGAAGTGCTCGGTGACCGGGACGACGCGCCGCATAGCGCGCAGCACCGGGTTCGAGCCGGGATCCGCGTGGGTCGCTCCGGCGGTGGCCATGCGCCAGGCCGTGTACAGGAGGAGCGCGCCGAACGCGTAGATGACGAAGTGGAACGACTGCAGCAGCGCAATTCCCGCCAGGATGAAGATGATGCGGAACACGATTGCTCCCAGGACACCCCAGAAGAGCAGCCGATGCTGGTACGCCGCGGGCACGCCGAAATACGCGAAGATGACGGCAAAGACGAAGACGTTGTCCATCGAGAGCGAGTACTCGATGAGATAGCCGGCCAGGTACTCTGCGCCGCTCGTCGAACCCCGCGTCAGGAAGATCCAGCCCCCGAAGGCCAGGCCGAGCGAGACCCAGATGCCGACCCACGCGGCGGCCTCGCGCATGCGCACGGCATGCGCCTCACGATGGAAGACGAACAGGTCGAGCGAGAGCAGGCCGCCGACGACAACGGTGAAGATGGCCCACGAAACGTAGTCGGGCAAGGCACGGCCTCCTCAGGCTTCAGGCCGAAGGTCTCTCCCGACCAGCGGGTCGGCCGGTGCCACCGGGCGAGACGAACTCGCCGTCCTGACGATGAACACCTTGAAGGGATACTCCCCCTCGGGCGTTGGGAGTGTCGCCCGAATGGCGACGACCGTCAACCCGCCAGGGAGAGGAGCGTCGCGACGACGACGCTGGCGACCAGCAGCGCGAGGACGCAGATGCTGAAGAGCATGTGCCGGCGCTCTCCCGTCTCGGCGAACGTCACGCCGGCCACGATGGCCACCGCAACCGGCACGAGGGTCAGGCCGAGCAGCCCGAATGCCGTCAGCGCGTCGGCGCCCCCGCTCGCGAGGAGCTCCAGGACGGGCCTCGCCCCGGGCCCGGGACCGGGCGCGACAAGGCCGACCGCGAAGCCGATGCTGACTGCGGCGAGTGAGAACAGGGTGCCACCTCGCAGGACGGCGGCGATTCGGCGCCCGAGGCTCGCCGGCGGTGCCGGTGCGACCGGAGGCTGGTGGCTCACCCTGCACCGATGGCCCGCATCGCCATCCGGACCGCTACGTAGGCCACCACGATCACGAAGAGCCCCGCCAGCCAGCTGGGGCGCAGCCGGGCCGCAATTCCCGCGCCAAGCGCCGCGCCCGCCAGGACACCGAGCACCAGGGGCGCCGCGATCCGAGGGTCGATCTCACCACGGAACAGGTACGCGTAGGCGCCCGCGGCTGCGGTCATGCCGATCATGAAGTTCGAGGTGGTGATCGCCACGCGCATCGGGGCACCCATCACGAGGCGCAGGAGCGGAACGGTCACCACGCCGCCACCCACGCCGAGGAGGCCCGACACATTGCCGGCGACCAGCGAGCCAGCCCATGCCAGCGGCAGCCGGTGGCCGCGATACGGCGGAGCGACCGGACCATCGGGCGCCGTGGGGTCCAGTCCGGACGCATCGGGCGAGGCCCCCGACGCGCGCCGCAGGCCCTCCAGCATGGTGAAGGCCGTGTAGGCGAGCAGCGCGGCGAACAGGCCCGCGAGGACGCGATCGGGCACCATCCCGGCCGCGATCCCGCCCGTTGCCGCCCCGATCACGGTCGCGGCTGCCAGCTGCATCCCCAGCCGGACATCCGCGCGCCCCGCCCGCACGTTGAGCGCCGCCGCACCCGTCGAGGTGGCGATGACGCAGATCAGGCTGGTGCCGACCGCCGCGGTGAGGGGCATCCCGAAGCCGAGGGTGAGGATCGGAACGATGAGGATGCCGCCACCGACCCCCACCATCGCGCCGAAGGTGCCTGCGATCAGGCCAGAGAGGATGAGGAGCAGCTCGGTCGGCATCGATCACCCGCGTGACGGCCGACCCTGCGCGGACCGGCCGCCTGGCGCGACTACGGGCGCAGGTGCGAGGGAGCGACCGGCAGCAGCGCGACCTGGCGAGCCCGCTTGAGCGCGACGGTCAGCATCCGCTGGTGCCGGGCGCAGGTGCCGGTCTTGCGGCGCGGCTCGATCTTGGCCCGCTCCGAAAGGTAA
>JBBEBK010000140.1:9637-13876 GCA_040882375.1 Chloroflexota bacterium | reverse complement strand
ACCCGACCTCGGTGATGGAGACCGGCTACGACATCATCTTCTTCTGGGTCGCCCGGATGATGATGCTCGGCCTCTTCTGCACCGGCGTCGAGCCGTTCCACACGATCTATCTGCACGGCCTGGTGCGCGCCGATGGCGGCGTGAAGATGAGCAAGACCAAGGGCAACGTGGTCGATCCGCTGGAGATCATCGACGAGATCGGCGCCGATGCGTTGCGCTACGCGCTAACAGTGGGCACCAGTCCGGGGGCCGATCAGCGCCTGACGATGGGCAAGCTCGACGGGGCTCGCAACTTCACCAACAAGCTGTGGAACGCCGCACGCTTCGTGCTGGGCGCCCAACCGGAACTGCAGGTCGCCCCTTCGGGTGAGCCGACCCTTCCGGAGCGCTGGATCCGCTCACGCCTGGCGGAGGCGACCGAGCGCGCGACTCGACAGCTCGACGAGCTGGAGCTGTCCGGATACGCGGGGGCGATCCACGAGTTCGCCTGGAGCGATTACTGCGACTGGTATCTGGAGGCCGTAAAGGTCGACCTCCGACGCCCCGCGGCGACTGATGGCGACCGGGCGCGCGCGTGGGAGACCGCCGCGGAGACGCTCGCCAGCCTGCTGCGCCTGCTGCATCCGGTCATCCCCTTTGTCACCGAGGAGATCTGGTTGGCACTCCACGAGGCCGCCCCGCAGGCCACCGGCGGCGAGCCGCTGCTGATCAGCGCCGCCTGGCCGCTGCCCGGTGCACGCGACCGCAGCGCTGAAGCGGATATGGCGACGTTGACCGAACTGGTGCGCGCTGTGCGGAACCTGCGCACGGAGTCTGGCGTGGCTGCGGTGACTTGGCTGCCGCTCACCGTGGTACCGGCGGATGACGCGGCGCGCGCGACGATCGAGGGCGGCGTCGCGTACCTCGAAGCGCTGGCCCGCGTCCGCCCGATCGAACTCCGCGACACGGGCGATGACCGCGGCCGTCAGACGGGAGTCGCATCAACGCCCGCTGCGGCGGCGTGGGCGGGGAGCGACCCGGCCGCCGACGAGCGCACCTCGGCGGCGCGCTCGGAGAGCGAGGCGCACCTGCGTCGGGGGATTGCTCGGTTGCGGACCCTGCTCTCCGGTGAATTCACGGAGAGGGCTCCCACTGAGGTGGTGCAGCGCGAACGGAACCGGTTGGCCGATCTGGAGGCGGAGCTGCGACACCTGGTCGGGGACTGATCAAGGGCGCCGTGGGTGGGGCCGGCTTGGGCTGCCACGGGAACGCACCGAGACGCTGTTAGAATCGGCCGGCTGTCCACTGAGGGGTTCTCCCATGTCGTTTCTGAGGCGCAAGAAGACCGAGGCCGCGCCCCCGCAGCCGCCAACGCCGGCGCTCGAAGAGGTCACGGCTCAGCAGTTCTCGCTGAAGCTCAACTACCTGGCGCGCTCCAGCGACGGGCTGCGGCTGCCGGCCGGTCCCACGCTCGCCACGACCCTGGTGTCGGTGGTGGAGCCGCTTGCCATGAGTCCGGTCGAAGTCGTCGATGCGTTGCGACACGAGTACGCGGGCGCGTCCCCGAACGCAGAGCGGCTGCACGAGATGCAGCAGTGGATCGTGGCACGCGGCGCGATCGGGCCGATTGGGCGCCATGCCCTGTACGTGCTCGAGTCGACCGACGCGGTTGACATGACGGTTGACGGTCTGGTCTGTGCGCTGCTGCACGGCGAGGTGCTCACGAACGGCTACCCGGACTACAACGCGATCGTGGGCGGGCTGGCCAGCCACTGGGACGAGCTGTCGGGTGACCTGATCGTGCGCGCCGTGGTCGGTTGGGGCGGCAAAGGGCTGCGCGGCGACACCGAGCGGGTCGGCCAGCGGCTCCTCAGCTCGCTGTACCAGCAGGTGCAGGCTACCGGGCTGGTGCTCGGGGCGGCGGCGACATCGACACGAGTCGCGACGATCGGAGATCGTGGGGGCCCCGTCTGCCAGCACTGCGGCTTCGAAGTCGGTCCGGGCAGCTTCTACTGCCCGAAGTGCGGCATGCGAGCGAGCCGCTGAACCCGGTACCTTCGTCGACGCCGGTATAGGCTCCAGTCCCATTGCCGATGGGCCTCACCCGGCCGGATAGTGGTGCCCTTCGTCACCGCACCGCACCGGAAGGGATATCTGTGGAGCGTCCGACCGTCCTGCTTGCCCTCGGAGATGACGCCTGGCGATACCGTGGCGCGCTCGAGGCCGCCGGGTTCGAGGTCACCTTCGATGTCGCGGCTGCCCAGCTCGCCGCCGCGGAGCATCAGCCGCTGCTGGCCGTGATCGACTGCGATGCCGTCGAAGCGGAGTCCGCCTATGCCACGCTGCATGGCGACCTCCCGGTGCCCACCATCCTGCTGATCGGAGACGAGCTGCCCGACTGGGCCGCCAACGAATCCGGCCGCGCCATGCGAGATGAGTACGCCATCAAGCCGACGCCGGCCGATGCCATCGTGTATCGCCTGCAGGCGCTCATGATCCGCGGAGGCCATGCGCCCGTCGCTCAGACCGGATCAAGCGAGCACGCGACCGTCGGCGAAGGCCACGTGGTCAGCCTGTTCTCCCCCAAGGGCGGCGTCGGCAAGACGACGGTCGCCGTGAACCTTGCCGTCGCGCTGCGCGAGCAGACGCGTTCGAGCGTCCTCCTGTTTGATGCTGACGTCGGGGTCGGCAACGTGGCCTCGGTCCTCGATGCGCCATACCGGATGGGCCTGGCCGACCTTGCCGATTCCGGACCAGAAGAGTGGACCGACTCGGCCTTCGAGACGATCACCTCGGTGCACGCTGCGACTGGCGTGCAAGTGCTCACCTGGGGCAATGAGCCCGGCGAGTCCGAGCGGGTCGGCGTCGACCTGCTGCTGGCCGCGGTGAAGTGGGCACGCTCCCACTACTCGTACGTGGTGATCGACAACCACCCCAGCTACGACGACCGCACGATGGCCATGCTCGCCGTCTCGCGCGAGATCCTGCTGGTAGTGACGCCCGAGGTGGGGCCGTTGCGCAACGCAGCGCAGTTCCTCTCCCTGGCCGGTGAGATCGGCCTGCGCGACTCGGTGAAGGTGATCGTCAATCGGGCCAACCACGGAATATCCGAGGCCGACATCTCCTCGGTCCTGGGACTGCCCGTGTCTGCCACGATCGTCTCCAACGGGCCGAAGGCCGTCGCCGCCGCCAACGAGGGAGCGCCGCTCGTGCTGCGCTACCCGAAGGAGAAGATCAGCACCGATCTTCACCGCATCGCGCGGATGGTCACCGGAGCCGGCGAGATGCAGGTGGCGGCTCCGCGGCGCACCTGGTTGTCTGCCTTCGGAGTTCGCACCTCCCACGCGTAACCGTGCCCTGACGGCGCGTTGCGCCGCTCCGGTCCGGCTGCCATCATGCGCGAGCGGACCGGCCGGTCCGCCCCCAGGGTGATCTCCAGCCACTGCGAGATCGCTGCCCACCGGCGGAGTGATTGAGCCGTGCCGACCTACGACTACCAGTGCCGCAGCTGCGGAATCATCACCGAAGTGGTCCATTCGATGCTCGAGGACGGACCGACCGCCTGTGCGGCGTGTGGCGGGCCCCTTCGCCGCGTCGTTCACGCCGCCGGGATCATCTTCAAGGGGAGCGGCTTCTACAAGACCGATTCCCGCTCCGCCGGGTCCGCGTCGGTCGCCGCCGGGAACCGTCCCAAGCCCGCGTCGCCGGAGTCCGGATCGGGCGGGGGGTCCTCGTCGGGCGATTCGAGCAGCTCCAGTGCGCCGCCGGCGAGCAGCGATACGAAGCCGAAGGCGGAGAGCTCCTAGGCGGACTGCGCCTGCGGTGTCCCGCAGCGGCGGCAGAAGCGCGCCGTTGCCGACAGGGACAGCTCGCAATGCGCGCACGTCCGCACGCCGATCCCGCTGACCGCACCGGCGACCTCGCGCGCCGACGCATCCCAGAATGCACCGTCGTGGGTGCTCGCCGTCCGCAGCGCCGCGCTCGGGGCGGGAGCGCCACTCGAGCGGTACGGGAGGACGTTGCGTGTCGGTGCCACCGGGCCGAGCCCGGGATCGCCCAGGCCCAGCAGATCCAGTTGCGCGCGTCGGGCCGCCGTCTCGGCGTCGTCGGCCGCAGCAGCCAGCGGCGGGGCGACAGGCTCCGCGGCCGGCCGGTGCAGGAAGGTGTCCGAGATCGGCGGGACCGGCCGATATGGAATCCGGGGTGGCTCGGGGAGCGGCTCCGGCTCGACCTCGGCCACGAACACCGGCTCCGGCTCGG
>JBBEBK010000140.1:0-9537 GCA_040882375.1 Chloroflexota bacterium | reverse complement strand
CCGGCTCCGGCTCGGGGAGCGGCTCCGGCTCGAACTCGAGATCGGATACCGGCCACGCTTCAGGGGCCGTCGCGACAAGCTCGGTCCCTTCGGCGGCGGCAATGGCCGTCGCCGCGGCGAATCGCTCCTCGAGGGTCGGCGCGCCGGGCATCGGTACGCAGCTCTGGCAGCGGCCGGCATCCTCGTGCCAGCAGTTCAGGCAGGTGTACTGGCGGCAGTCGATGCAGAAGTTGAACGACGCGTGGAAGGCCTCGAGTTGCTTCTCGGCCAGTAGCTGTTCCTGCGAGCGCATGGCGTCGCCAACCGAGTCGCTCAGCGCGTCCTGGCTGAGGATGTAGTTCTTCAGCCCGCTGAGCAGCCCGCGCGTTCGACCGATCGTGGACAGCTCGGTCGGCGCGGCGAACTCATGGCGAGTCCCGCATCGTTCGCAGAAGGATTCGGTCAGTGCTTCGGGCATGGTGATATCGGTTGAACCTGGCACCTGTACAGGGGCGCCAAGTATACAAAGTGACCGTCGCGGACCCGCACAGTCACATTGGTACCGGCGCGTGCGCCGTTCGTACTCCGGCCCCGGGCGGACTCGGCCGAACGGGCCGTGACCCGTGCTAGCATCGGTGAGTGGGCATCTTCTCGCGCCTCGAGGCGTTCCTGGAGCGCCTCTTCGAGGCCCCGGCCGGACGCCTCGGCGCATCGCTACAGCCCGTGTCGCTGGCGAAACGCATCGAACGCGCCATGGACACCACCAAGACATTCGGCGAAGCCGGCGTTATCGTGCCGAACCGCTATGAACTGCACCTGAACCCGGCCGACTACGCCACCTTCGAGTCGTACCGCGCCTCGCTCGAGGACGACCTTGCCCACGGGGTGATGGCGCGCGCCCGACGGGCCCGCTATCACCTGGTCACGCGCCCGACGGTCCAGATCACCCTCGATGCCGCCGTTCCTCGCGGGGACATCCGGGTTGCGGCAAGCGTCACCGATGACGCCGGCGAACGCGTGACGCTGGAGCGGCCGGCTCCCGCCTCGGGGGACACCGTCATCTTCGCGCGTCCTGGCCACGAGGTCGCGCCACCCGACTCCGCGGCACGTGCCTACCTGCTGGTCCGCACCGAGGGAGCGGCGCCGGTGCAATTCGACCTCGGGTCGGCGCTGATCGGGATCGGCAGGGCCAGCGACAACGACGTGATCGTGGATGACGCACAGGTGAGCCGGCACCACTGCCAGCTCAAGCTCCAACACGGGGCGTACAGCTTCGCCGATCTGGGGAGCCGCAATGGCTCGTCGGTGAACGGCCAGCCGGTGGGCGAGATCGCCCTCGGCCCGGGCGATCTGATCCAGATCGGTGCCACCCAGATCGAGTTCCAGGTGCGCGGATGACCGGTGAGATCCTCCGGATCCTGCTGCTCGTCATGCAACTCGGCTTCCTCCTGCTTCTGTACCTGCTCCTCTTCGGCTTTGCGCGCTCGCTGCTGCGCGACCTCCGCAGCGCCGAGATGACCCAGGAGGCCAGCCAGTCGGGCATCGGGCGCCTCGCCGTGGTGGAGTCTCCCAACGACGAGCCGGTGGCCGGCCGCAGCATTGCGCTCGGTCCGATCAACTCGATCGGTCGGAACGTCAACAGCACCGTCTACGTCGAGGACGACTTCGTGAGCGGCAGCCACGCCATGCTCACCTTCCGTGGCCGCAGCTGGTTCATCGAGGACCTGGGGAGCACCAACGGGACGTACGTCAACGGTCACCGGGTGGAACGCCCGGTCGCCCTGTCGTTCGGTGACGAGCTGATGATCGGCCGGGTCCGGATGCGGCTCGAGCGCTGATGCGCGCCGTCCGGCGTCCCGTGGAGCTGCGGATGCTGCTCCCCCTGGCGCTGCTGGTACCGCTCGGCTTTGCCGTCACCCATATCGCCAGGACCGGCACGCTTGATCCGGGACCGATGGGACTGGCAATCGGCTACGTGGCGATCATCATCGGTGGCCACCTCGCCCTGCGACTGGCCGGGAACCGTGGCGACCAGCTGCTCCTGCCGGCTGCCGCGGCGATCGGCGCGGTCGGTTTCGTGATGCTCAACCGCCTGCCGCAGTCCCCGCTCGGGATGGACCTGTTCGGGGTCGAGATGGGGATGGCGACCACGCAGTTGCTCTGGTTCGCGGTGGGGGTGACGGGCATGGTCGCGGTAGCGGTCCTCTTCCGGGACGACGGGATCCTGCGTCACTACAAGTACACCTGGGCGCTCAGCGGAGGGCTGCTCCTGCTGCTTACCTTTCTGTTTGGGCGCGAGGTGAACGGTGCGCGCCTGTGGCTCTACCTCGGGCCGATCGGCTTCCAGCCGGGCGAGGCGATCAAGATCGTGCTGGTCATCTTCATCGCCGGGTATCTTGCAGAGAAGCGGGCACTCCTCGCCGGCGCCACGATGCGCGTGGGGCCGATCCGGGTGCCGCCACTGCCGTACCTGCTGCCGATGCTGGCCATCTTCGTGATGGTCATGCTGATCGTGGTGATCAGCCGCGACCTGGGCACGGCGCTGCTCTTCCTCGGCATCTTCCTGACCATGTTGTTCGTGGCCACCGGTCGGCGCAGCTACGTCCTGATGGGGATCCTGCTCTTCGTCGGCGGGGCCTTCGTCGCCTACCAGCTCTTTGGCCACGTGCGGGTACGCGTGGACAACTGGATCGATCCGTTCGTCGACCCGAGCGGCGCCGGCTACCAGACGGTCCAAGCGCTGTACGCCTTCGGCCGCGGCGGGCTCTTCGGCGAGGGCCTGGGCCAGGGGCTGCCGAGCGTTTCCGGGCGGCTCCCGATCCCCGCCCTGCCGACCGACTTCATCTTCGCCGGGATCGCCGAGGAGCTCGGGCTGCTCGGCGCCACGGCGCTCCTGGGACTGGCCCTGGTGCTGGTCTTTCGTGGCCTGCGCACCGCCATGCTGGCCCGCGACGACTTCAGCTCGATGCTCGCGGTCGGCCTGACCGTCAGCCTCGGGCTCCAGACGCTGATCATCGTGGCGGGCAACCTGAAGCTGGTCCCGCTGACCGGTATCACCTTTCCGTTTGTCAGCTACGGTGGGTCCAGCCTGCTGGCCAGCTTCGTGATCGTCGGCCTGCTCCTGGCGGTCAGCCACCGCTCGGCGCTCGACGCCGCGGCGGAGGGGCGGGGACCGTGATCGTCACCAACATCCGCCGGCTCGGCTTCTACCTGGTGCTCGCCTTCGCGGTCACCGCCGGCAGCCTGGCCTGGTGGCAGATCTGGGAGGCCCCGGGTCTCGCCGATCGCCAGGACAACCCGCAGGTCATCGCGGCCCGCCGCAGCGCACCGCGCGGTTCGATCTTTGATTCACAGGGGCAACTGCTGGCGTCGAGCACGGTGATCGATGGCATCAGCCGCCGCACCTACGCGGATCCCGCCTTCAGCCACGTCATCGGCTACGCCAGCCTGCGCTACGGGGCGACCGCGGTCGAGCGGGCCTGGGATGACCTGCTCACCGGGCGCAGCGATCCGAACCCGCTCAACGACTTGCTGAACGACGTCCTCGACCGCCGCGCGGCGCCGCGTGACGTGACGCTGACGATCGACCGCCGTCTGCAGGACTTCGCCGCGGCGCAGCTCGGCGGCGCGCCCGGGGCCGTGGTGGCGATCGACCCACGCACCGGGGCGATCCTGGCGATGGTGTCTTCGCCGACCTTCGACGCCTCCGGCTTCTCCGGAGACCCTGAGACGGCCGCTGGGCCGTGGGCGGTGGTGGCCGGCACGCCCGAATATCCGCTGCTGGACCGCACGCGCCAGGGCCACTACACGCCGGGGTCGATCCTCAAGGTGCTGACCGCGGCCGCGGCCCTCGACGCCGGCGTGATCACCCCGCAGACGACCTACCCCGATCAGCCACAGCAGGAGGTCGACGGATTCGTGGTCTCCGGCTTCACCATCCGCGAGCATGATCTGGGGTCGCTGCAGCCGGCCCTGTGGCCCCTCTCGCAGGCGCTCCAGGTGTCGAGCAACATCTTCTTCGCGCACGTGGGGCTCGATGTCGGCGCCGACCGGTTCATCGAGTACGCGCGTCGCTTCGGCTTCTGCGCGCCGCTGACGATCGGCAGGGCCAATCGCGCACTCACGGCGGACGCCTCGTACGTCAGCGCCCGAGCCGACGACGGGTGCGCCCCGTTCTCCGACCGGGTGGAGCTGGCGAGCGCGGCGTTCGGTCAGGCTCGGGTGGACGTGACGCCGCTGCAGATGGTGCTGCTCGCCGCGGCCATCGCCAATGACGGGATCGTTCCGGACGCATTCGTGGTGCGCGACCTGCGCGCTCACGCGGCAGATCCGGCGGCGGGGCCAACCGAATCGGTGGTGGAGACGTACGGTGGCGGGAGCGGGCACCGCGCGATCTCCTCCACGGCGGCCGGCCAGCTGCGCGCGGCGATGGTCGACGCGGTGCACGGGTTGATCGGCCAGGTGTACGCCGGGGCGGGTTCGGTCGCGCGATACGGCATCGACGGCGCGCTGACCGCCGGCAAGACCGGGACCGCCGAGCTCGGCCCCGAGGTGGCACCCCACTCCTGGTTCATCGGCTTCGCCCCAGGGCAGGACGGAGCGCAGCCGAACATCGCGGTGGCGGTCATCGTCGAGGGGGGTGGCACCGGCTCTGGCGCCGCGGCCCCGATCGGCGGGGCGGTGATGGCCGAGTGGCTGCGCCTGCTGGGGGGCGGCTGAGCGGGTTCATCCGCATGCACCGGATGAACCCCCCTCGCCCCGGCTGGGGTATTGTGGGCGAGAGGGAGCCCAAATCGGTCCGCCCAGGACAGGGATGGAGACATTGAAGAGCGTCCAGGACTCCGCCGAGCGCGTCGCCGCGAGCGTCGAGCGGGTGATCATCGGCAAGCACCTCGAGGTGCGGATGGCCCTCGTCGCCCTCCTGTGCGAGGGCCACATCCTGATCGAGGACGTTCCCGGCGTCGGTAAGACGATGCTGGCCAAGGCGATCAGCCGGAGTATCGGCTGCAGCTTCCGGCGCATCCAATTCACCCCGGACCTGCTCCCGTCCGACGTGACCGGCCTCTCGATCTTCAACCAGAAGACGGCCGAGTTCGAGTTCCGCCCCGGACCGATCATGGCCCAGGTGGTGCTTGCCGACGAGATCAACCGCGCCACGCCGAAGACGCAGAGCGCGCTGCTCGAATGCATGGAGGAGCACCAGGCGACGATCGACGGGGTCAGCTACCCGATGCCCTCACCATTCCTGGTGATCGCCACCCAGAACCCGATCGAGTACGAAGGCACCTTCGCCCTTCCAGAGGCGCAGCTCGACCGCTTCATGCTTCGGCTGCGGCTCGGCTACCCCAAGGCGATGGAGGAGATCGTCATCCTCGACGAGCAGAAGCGCCGCCATCCGATCGAGGAGCTGACCCAGGTGCTCGACCTCGATGAGCTGCGGCAGATGCAGGCTGCCATCAAGGAGGTCTACGTCGAGCAGGCGGTGGCCGAGTACATCGTCCGGCTGGTCACCGCGACCCGTGAGCACCCCGACGTCTATCTCGGGGCATCGCCGCGCGGCTCGATCAACCTGTACCGTGCCGGCCAGGCGCTGGCCGCGCTGGACGGACGCGACTACGTGATCCCCGACGACGTGAAGACGCTTGCCGTGCCGGTGCTGGCGCACCGGCTCATCGTGAAGAGCCAGGCGTCACTGCGCGAGGTCGACCCCGACTCGATCGTTCGAGAGGTTCTTGCCCAGGTCCCGATCGGCGAGCCGAGCAGCAGCGCGACCGTCGGCCCGCGGTAACACGGCCATGGGCCTGTCCCGCCAGCTCCGCATCACCTTCTTCGGCACTGCCCTCGTGGTGGCTGCCTTCAGCACGGGGATCAGCTTCCTCTTCTTCCTGGTCTACCTGCTCGGCATCCTGATGGCCGGTTCATGGTGGTACGCGCGTCGCGGGCTGCGCGGCATGCGTGCCGGCTACCACGTCCTGAACCCGCGTGCCCAGGTGGGTGAGCTGCTCGAGGCGGTCTACCGGGTCGACAACGGCACCGCCTGGAGCAAGCCGTGGGTCGAGCTCTCGAACGACTCGACGCTGCCTGCGCCGCTCCCCGGCCGAGCGATCGGCATCCGCGCCAACGGAAGCCGCCAGTGGCTGGCCAAGGTCACGCTCCTCCGTCGCGGCAGCTTCCGCCTGGGCGCCCTGCGTGTGCGCACCGGCGACCCATTCGGCCTCTTCACCACGGAGATGGTCGTCGGACGGCCAACATCGATCGTCGTCTTCCCGAAGGTGGTTGAGCTGCCCAACTGGCGACTGCCCCCGTCGCCGGTGGACGGAACCACGCCGTCTCGACGACGCTACGAGGCGTCCTCCCCGCTGGTCAGCACGGTGCGACCGTACGTCTACGGCGATCCGTACAACCGGATCCACTGGCTCAGCTCGGTGCGCCACGGCGAGCTGCACGTCAAGGAGTTCGACCTCGAGCAGACCGCGGACCTGTGGCTGCTGCTCGATCTGGAGCGCTCGGCGCATGCCGGCACCGGGGCGGACGCATCGGTCGAGACGGCGGTCAGCGCGGCCGCCTCCATCGCGGTCCAGACGCTCGGCGAGAACCGTGCAGTCGGGATCACCGTCTCCGCGCGGCGCCAGCAGCACTTCACGCCCGACCGCGGCACCCGGCAGGAGCAGAAGGTGCTCAACCTGCTCGCCAACGTGCAGGCCGATGGAGCGGTTCCGCTGGCTGAGATGGTCTCCGGCACCATCACCCAACTGCGCCGGGGGATGACCCTCGGCATCGTTACGGGGTCGACCGAGCGCGACTGGGTGCGTGCGCTGGCCTCGTTGCGGCGCCGCGGGATCGCGGTGGTGGTCGTGCTTCTCGACCGGTGGAGCTTTGCCGCCATGGATCCCGACGAGCATGCCGGTGAGCTGGCCGCCGTCCGCCACGCGCTGGCCGAATACGCGATCGAATATCACCTGGTGCGTGCCGGCGACGACCTGGCCACGGCGCTCGGCGGACGCTCAGCGCGTCGCGCCCCGACGCCGAGAGAGCGGGCACGTGCGCACGCCTGAGGTGGTGCGTCGCTACCTGAAGCCGCGCGAGGGATGGCTCAGCCTGGCGCTGCTCTTCGTGATGGTCCTCAGTTTCGGCTGGTCGGTGCAGCGTGCAGACTGGTTCGACCGCCTCGACTTCCTCAACGCGGTGGCACTCTGGGCGGTCGTCGCCGGCGCCGGGTTCGGGCTCTCCCGGCTGTCGGTGGCGATCGTCCTGCCGCTGGCCGCCATGCTGGGCACGGGGATCGTGCTCTGGACGATCGGCGGTGAATACTTCACCGACCTGTCGCAGAGCGAGCGGCTGATGGCCCTGCGCAGCGACGCGATCGGCTGGATCCGGATCGTTCTCGACGGGGGCTATCCGTCGGAGGTCTCGCCGTATGCGATCGGGCTGGGCGTCATCACCTGGGTGACCGCCTTCATCGCGGCGTGGACCCTCTACCGCTACCACCGGGTGCTGGACGCCATCCTGCTGGTGGGGGCGGCGCTGGTGGCCAACATGTCCGCCACCTTTGCCGACCTCTTCGGCTACATCGTTCTCTTCTCGCTCGCTGCCCTGCTGCTGTGGCTGCGGGTGGCGCTCATCAGCCGCGAGGAGAACTGGCAGCAGCGCCGCGTCACCGAGAACGCGGAAGTGCCGACCCAGATCATGCGCACCGGCGTCACCTTCATCGCCGGCAGCATCGCGCTGGCCTGGATCCTGACCACCGTCGCGGTGGCCGCGCCGCTGACCAACGTGTGGCATGGGCTCGAGGGCGCCTGGGGCGACGTGCGAGACGGGCTCGACGGCGTGTTCGGCGGTCTCTCCAACCCCGACTCGCGGATCCGGGGCACTGAATTCGGCAGCTCGTTTGTCATTCGCGGCACGTGGGCCAGCGGCGATGAGGCGGTGATGACCGTGGCGGAGCAGCGTCCCTACTACCTGCGCACCATCACCTATGACGTGTACACCGGCCACGGCTGGGTACGCACCCCGGGCAGGGAGCGGCGCGTGGCGCCCGGCGACCCGGTCTTCCCCGCATACACCGCTGAACGCCCGCTGTCGGCGACCGCCTTCGAGCTTGAGACGATCACCGTCCTGCTGCAGCGCGAGGTGGGGCGCAACATCTTCGCACCGGGGTACCCGGTCGCCGTGTTCTCCCCACTGATCGTGCAGGAGCCCGGCGGGCTGCCCCTCCTCGGTGGCCTGGAGTCGGGGGTGCCGCTCGAGGTGGGGACCGGCTGGCAGATCACCGCCGCCATCTCGCGGGCCACCGAGGCCGAGCTCGCCGGCGCGGGCGACGCGTACCCAGAGGCCGTGGTGGCAACCTACCTGGGCACCGATGGCATCACCCAGCGCACCCGCGACCTGGCACAGGCGCTCGCCGCGACAGCGAGCGCGGCCGATCCGTACCACCAGGCCAAGGTGATAGCCGCCTACCTGCAGCGGGATCCTCGCTTCACCTATGCCACGCGCGCGCCGCTCCCCGAGGATCCGGATCAGGACCTGGTCGACTTCTTCCTGTTCGATACCGAGAACGGACAGGTCGGGTACTGCGAGTACTACGCCACAACCATGGCGATGATGGCTCGATCGCTCGGGATCCCGGCGCGCGTGGCGGTCGGCTACGCCCCCGGTGACCGCGTCGAACAGGGGGTGTATGAGTACCGCGAGCGAAACGCCCACCTGTGGGCCGAGCTCTACTTCCCCGGGTACGGCTGGCAGATCTTCGAGTCGACCAAATCGATCGACCCGGTGGTGCGTCTCTCGGGCGGGTCGGTCGTTCCGCCGGTCGGCACTGGCGGCGGCGTGGATCCGTTCGGCGAGTTCGAAGAGGGGATCGATCCGGGCACCATCTCGAACCTCCCGTCCTTTGAGCCGCCGGAGGGCGGCATCAAGCCGGGTGAGGAGACGCCGACCGACGAGACGCGCAGCGGGAATGCGCTGGTCATCGTGATCATCCTGGCCCTGGTCGTGGCGCTCATCAGCTGGCGGCTCTTCCACGCTCGCCATCGGTTCACCTTCCTGGCGCCCGGCGATCGCCAGTGGCAGCGGCTGGCACTCGCGGCAGACCGTGCCGGGGTCGCGCAGCGCGCCTCCGAGACCGTCTACGAGTACGCCGGCTGGCTGGAGGAGCAGCTGCCGCGTCAACGTGTCGAGATCCACGCCATCGCCGACGGCAAGGTCTGGCAGGCCTACTCGGGGCGCTCCATCTCGGCCGAGGCGATCACCCGCATCGAGCGCGCGTGGGCGAAGCTGAAGGTGCCGATCGCCTGGCTTGCCGTTCGCCGTCGAGCCCGGGTCTTCTTCGGCCGGCGCCGGTCCGACTAGCTCGGCAGTCGCGTCAGCCGGTCGCTCCGGCGAGGCTCGCCCCGTATGCGGCGTGCGCGGCTGCGACCGCGCCGGCGGGGTCCGCGGGATGTCCGAACTCGGTGAGCGTCTCGCCCATCACCCGGATCGCGTCGGCCATCTCGTCGATGCCGACATCGCCCATGTGGCCGAAGCGCAGGATGCGACCGGCCAACTTGCCCTGGCCGCCGG
>JBBEBK010000139.1:0-13937 GCA_040882375.1 Chloroflexota bacterium | reverse complement strand
CATGCCAGCCTGTCACGCTGGAGATCGCCGGTTCGAATCCGGTCGGGCCCGCCATTCAGCTCCCACCGCCTCGGCGAGCGCAAGTGCTAACCCGTGGAGATCATGCTGGACGCTGGACGTGATGCCGCCATGAGGCGCGTGAGAAGGTCCTCACCTTCGACAGTCCGCGCAAAACAGACCGCCGGCGCGAGAAGCCGGCGGTCCGCAGAGGTGGAAGAGGCGATGGGCTAGTTGCTGTTGCTGCCTCCACCGCTGTCGCTACCGCTGTTGCCACTGCCGGCGCCGGTCGCGACGCCGTCGCTGTCCGTGCCGTCGTTGTCTGTCGGCGGAGCGGTGTTCACGCCGTCCGAATCGGTTCCGTCGTTGTCGGTCCAGTTGGCGGCGGCCACACCGGTCGTGTCATAGCCGTCGCTGTCCGTCCCGTCATTGTCGGTTTGGGCGGCAGCCGCGTTGCCTGTGGTATCGACGCCATCCGAGTCTGTCCCGTCATTGTCGGTCTGGGCGGCAGCCGCGTTGCCGGTGGTATCGACGCCATCCGAATCGGTGCCGTCATTGTCGGTCGCCGACGCGGGCGAGCGCGACAGCCGGGTCGTGTCGTTGGAGTCGTCGTCCCCATCGTCATCGTCGTCGGCGAGGACGGCCTCAGCGGCGGCGGCCTCTTCCTTGCGAATGGCCTGCTCGTCCTTGAGCCCGGCGAAGGCGGCACTCACGCCGCCGAGCACGAGCATCAGGGCCAGGGTCAGCACGACGAAGTGCCGTGCGGTGAGATGCGCCATCAGGTTCCGCATCTTGGTTCCTCCTTGGTCTGCCGTGATGCGGCCCCATGTTTCCCGGATCGATCAACGGCGGCAGGATGGCCGCGCCAGATGAGAGGTCCGTGAAACAGGCATGAGAAGGCTCTCAGGGGGCAGCGCTGGGGGGTGAGAGCTGAGTCTGCCCTCAATCGACCCGAGTGAGCCGCTCCACGCAGGCGAGCAGGTCGCGATAGGCGAACGGCTTGAGCAGGTAGTCGGTGACGCCTGCCGCCGCCGCCCGCTCCCGGAGCTCGGACTCCTCCCGCGCCGTCAGCAGCACCGTCGGCGTCTGGTCACCGGCCGCCCGGCGCTCGGCAAGCAGGTCGATCCCATCGCCGTCTGGCAGCATGACGTCGAGCAGGACGAGGTCGAACGCGCCGACGGCCCACAGCTCCCGCCCGGTTGCCAGGTCCTCGGCCATGGTTGGCACGTGGCCCGCCAGGTGCAGGCCGCGATCGAGGACGCCGCGGATCCGCTCGTCGTCCTCGACGACGAGGACACGGGCGCTCAACCGGTCGCTCCGGCCGCGGGAAGGCCAGCTACCAGTGGCACGCTGATGGTCATCAGCGTGCCGCCGTCCGGCGGCGCGGTGGCATCGATCCTTCCACCGTGCCCCTCGACGATGACGGTCGCAATCGCGAGCCCGAGCCCGGCTCCGCTGGCCGGTCGACCCCGACCAGCGCGGTCAGCCCGGTAAAAGCGCTCGAAGACGCGCGACAGTTGCTCGGCTGGGATGCCCGGTCCGCGGTCACGGACTTTGACCTGGAGCCGTCCGTCCGACGTCCGGGCATCCAGTTCGACGGTTCCGTCGGCCGGTCCGTACTTGGCGGCGTTATCGACCAGGATGAGGACCGCCTGCTCGATCCGCTCGCGATCGGCGCGGAGGCGTCCGTCGCATTGGACTGTCGCCACGAGCGCCGCGCCGCGCTGGCGGGCGAGCACCTCTGCGCGATCTGCCAGCCCATGCATCAGTTCCTCAACCTGAACGTCGCGCAGCTCGAGCGGGGCGCTCGACGCGTCAGAGCGGGCCAGGAAGAGCAGGTCGTCGACGAGACGCGACATGCGCGCTGACTCGGCCACGATCTCGTTCAGAATCTCAGCGTGGGCGCAGTCGTCCCGCAGCGCCAGACCGATCTCCGCGTTGCCGCGCAGCACGGTGAGCGGCGTGCGCAGCTCGTGGGAGGCATCGGCGATGAAATTGGTCTTGGCGCGGGCGGCCTCCTCCATCTGGACGACCACCCCCTGCTCCGCCGCCACCAGCCGGCGCTGATCCTGCACGAGGCGCAGGACGGCGAAGGCCAGCAGGCCGCCGAGCGCACCGAGACCGATCATCACCGTTACCAGCACCACCGTCCCGGTCGCGCTGGCGTCGTCGATCGCCGAGAGGGATGCGGCCGCGCGCCGCTCGCCCTCGGCGTCAACCCGCTCCGCGATCTCCTGCATGGCGTCGATGCGGGGCAGGAGGTTCTCGGCCACGGCGATGAACTCGGCGTCGCTTTCGGCGTCGACCACGGCCGCAAAGCCGGCGTAGTAGTCCTCCGCCATGCCGCGCAGCTCGCCGACGGCGGGCAGGTTGGAGTCGGCCGGGCTGCCGGCGACCAGCCCATCAAGCGCCTCGATCTCGGTGAGCATGATCGCGTACCGCTCCTGCCAGGCCTCGACGCGTGGAACCGATGGATTGTTGAGCAGCAGATCGCGGTGGTAGTGGCGCACGTCGAGGATCGCCACCCGCAGGTCGTCGCCGCGATCCTCGAGCTCGACATCGAAGGCGATCGCGCGCTCCACGGTGTCATGGATGTTGCGGTTGATGACGATGCCGACCACGCCAGTGACGGCGATCGCGATCAGCAGGCCCCCGAGCCCCAGCACTGCCGTCCGCCACGGTCTCATTGGCCCGCTCTTACCCGCGTCATTCACAGCGCCGTACACTCCGCACCATGCGTATTCTGGCCATCGAGGACGAAGCCGCCATCCTCCGCATGCTGGAGCGTGGCCTGGCGGCGGCCGGCCACCAGGTGCTCGCGGCGTCCAGCGGCGAGGACGGCGCGATTCTGGCGACCGACGAGGAGCTCGATATCGTGCTGCTCGACATCAGCCTGCCCGAGTTGAGCGGCCACGAGGTCCTGTCACGCATCCGCGCCCGGCGGCCCGGCCTGCCAGTCTTGATGCTCACGGCTCGTGACGATCTCGACAACAAGGTACGCGCTCTTGATGCCGGTGCCGATGACTACCTCACCAAGCCATTCGCCTTCGAGGAGCTGCTGGCCCGCATCCGGGCCCTGACACGCCGCGGCGACCAGGCGACCGCCTCCCGGCTGGAGGTCGGCGACGTGCGTCTCGACCTGCTGGCCCATCGCGCCTGGCGCGGCGATCGCGTTATCGAGCTGTCGAACCGCGAATTCACGCTGCTCGAGTACCTGCTCCGCCACCCGGACCAGGTCTTGTCGCGCAACCAGATCCTGTTCGCGGTGTGGGAGTACGACGCCGACCCATCCTCGAACGTGGTCGACGTTTACATTCGATACCTGCGGCGCAAGCTGGGCGAGCCGTCGCCGATCAGCACCGTCCGCGGCGCGGGCTACCGTTACGAGCCTGCCGGAGCCGGCTGATCTCCGGCGATCAGCCGTCGGTCGCGTCGTCATCATCAGGGTCGCCACCATCATCGTCATCGTCGTCGCCAGGCGGCGGTGGGGGTGGCGGCTGGGGTGCCTCGGTCCGTGCTGGGGCCGGCGTGGGTGGCGCCGGAAGCGGCTCGCTGAGTTGTAGATCGATCTCGACCAGGCCGCCGAGTTCCTCGATCTCGATGAGCGCCTCGGTGCTGCCATCGACCAGCACATATGTCCACTCGCCGTTGCTGAAGCCGATGTCGGCGCGCTCCCAGCCGTGCTCCGCGATGACGCCCTGGTAGAAGGCACGCACCTCGTCGACCGTGGCCGCGGCAAGGTACTCGGCGGCGATCAGACGGTAGCGATCGTCGGTGATGACCTCGTATCCGCTGCGCACCGAGCCGGGATAGCGCGGCAGCCCGGCGACTTCCTCGCCGGCGACGTCCACACGCGGCACGTCGGGGGCCGTTGGCGTGGGCGGCGAAGGGGTGGCGATCCCGCTTGGGCTGGTCGCTGGCCGCGGATCACCCCAGGCGCTGGCCGCACTGCCCACGATCACGCCACCCACCACGAGGCTGGCGGCGAGCAGCGCGAAACCCGCGCGCGAGAGCGTTACCGGTCGCACGCGGTCAATGGTCGGGCGGCGGCATGAATGCCGAGTGAGGTGCGGATGAGAAGGCTCTCATCTTCGGTCGCGCTGGATGAGAGCCTCCTCATCGGGTCTTCAGCGGGCTCTCATCGACGGCGAACAGGGTGGATGACAGTGATCGCCGTCGCCGCACATCGACGGCCCCATCCCGGAGTCAGCGGGGGCGGCGATCACTTCTTTCACCAAGGCCGCATAAGGACAAGGAGCAGGCAGTGGTCATGATCGCCCCGCCGGAGCCGAAGAGCGCCTGGCAGTTCGCGACCGGGGACGAGATCGTGCCAGGTCGCATGGCGCAGCAGCTGCTCGGCGGCGGTGAGCGCTACCAGGCCTACGTGGCGTGGAACGATCGGCTCAAGACGCCAACGGTGCTCAAGATCCTGCGCCCGTCAGTTGCCGGCGATGAACGGGCTCGCGGGTCGATGGCCAACGAGGGCCACCTACTGGCGCGGCTCCAGCATCCGGGCCTCACCCGGCTGTTCGACATGGACCTCGACGGCGAGCGGCCGTTCATCGAGATCGAGTACCTCGAGGGGCCCCGCCTGTCGACCCTCATCCGGCGCCACGGCAGGCTCAATCCGGAACAGGCCTTTCCGCTGGCGCGCCAACTGGCGGCGACGCTCGATTACCTCCACGCCGAGGGGATCCTGCACCTCGATGTCAAGCCGAGCAACGTCATCATGGGACCCGTGCCGCGCCTGATCGACCTGTCGGTCGCCAGGCGCGCGGACCGCGCCCACCTGATCACGGGCCATGTAGGCACCGATGCGTACATGGCACCCGAGCAGGCCGATCCCGCGCGGTGGCACACCATCGGTCCCAAGAGCGACACCTGGGGCCTGGCTGCCACCCTGTACTACGCTGTCGCCAAGCGCCTTCCGCACTCGCCGGGCCGGCATGCCTCGACCGGTGCGGAGCGGTTCCCGCAGCTCATCGAACCTGCGGTTCCGCTCGATGCACGACGCCACTCACCCGGGCTGTGTGCGGTGGTCATGGCGTGCCTCCAGCGCAATCCATCTGCGCGGCCCAGCGTGGCGGAGCTCTTCGAGCGCTTCGATGACCTCGCCGCCCAGGCAGGTGTGGCCCGGGTCCGCTTCCGCTGAGCCGGCCCATAGGCTCGGACGGAGGCACGGGTCTGGCTCTGGACCGATGCGTTGCTTGAGCGCTTCGTTCGCCAAGCGCCCAACCGCTCTGGCGGGAGGGCGCTGAAACGCGGGTCCGAGCCCGGTCGGGCCGGCCACAGCTCAGTGCGGGGACGCCCGCGACCTCAGAGAATCGCCGACAGGCCGTCCTCGGCTGTCGACCGGTCGAGGGCCTGCACCACGACCAGAGCGTCGTCGAGGGCGACGAGGTACAAGGTGCCAAGCCGATCGGCGCTGGTCGCCTGGGTGACGACCGATACATCCCTTCCTGCGATCACCTCCTCCGTACGGCTGACCTCGCCCGTCGCGGGATCGTAAGCGGCCAGTGCGAAGGCATCGAGCAACGTGACCCCGTCATATCCACGCACGCGCAACGCATACATCTGAAGGAAGCGGGCCCCGTGCTCGCTGGCGTAGGCGATCTCCAGATCCGACGGCGTTGCGTCCAGCTCGTCGAGCAGTCGCGCCACGCTGTCCTGGCCGACGGCAAAGGTGTGCAGCTCCACGCCGTGGAGCTCCCGCGGCAGGAGCGTGCCAATCGGCACCGGCGTCCCCCCCGGCTCACCGATGGCGGATGGACTCTCCGATGCGGCGGTGGACGGCCCAAACGACGGCGAGCCAGGCGGGAGGGCTGCGCAGCCGGCCAGGGCCAGCACAAGCGCCATGGCGGTCAGCCGTGTGACGTGGCGCACGGGAGGGCTGCCTGCGAGGGTCGGGGGGGGGGGGGCCCCCCCCGGCGCCCGCCCGTTTCGGTTGGGCGCTCGCTAGGCGCGAGCGCGGACGCTCCGAAGGCCGGCCGCCAGCCCGATCAGCAGGACCATCGCGCCCAGGGCCACCAGCGGCGTGGTGGAGCGTGCCATGGCCGTGTCAGGCGGGGCGGCCCCTGCCGCCAGCTGGCCGCGAATCGCGCCGGCCGGGTAGTCAGCCGTGTGGATGTTCACGTAGAACCCAGCCGGGTTGGCGAGGATCGCCTCCAGGTCCGCGGCGGTGTCAGTCACGCAGCCAGCGCTGGTGCCGGAGAAGCCGTCAAGGTCGAGGCCGACCACCACCCCACCAGTGACGCCAGCGGCCCCCACGTGAATATGAGAGACGACCGAGGCGGCGATGTTGGCCGTCGTGAAGTCCCAGCAGACCTCGTTGGTGACGGGGTCGATCGTGATGGTGGCGCTGCCCGTGCCATCGGGATCGCCGGTCGGGGTTTCAGCGGCGCCGCCAACGAGCGCGGCAGTCAGCGTGGTTTCGGCTGCGAGGGTCGGGCCGACCGCCAGCAGGCCGATCAGCGCGGCCAGCGTGGCGAGCGCAACAAGGGACCGATTGACGGTGCGCAAGGTGGTCCTCCTTTGGTGTTGGGATTGGGCACGCCTGGCGCAGGCGTCGCACTCACTCGTACGACAGGGGTTACTGGGCTTGGCCGCACCGTCACGCGAAACCGCACGCGTACAGACAGGACATGGAGGACGTGATGTGATCCATCTCCCTGGCGGTCGACGATGGTCGCCGCTGGTCGCCACCGCCACGCTCGCGGCACTGCTCGCGGCCTGCACCTCGGCTGGCGAATCGCCGCAGCCGGGATCGTCCACGCCGAGCAGCTCCGCCACCGCAACCGCGAGCGAGCCCGCTTCAGCGTCCCCGACGCCGCAATCCGCAGCCCCATCGGCCGAACCGACCGAGATAGCGCCGAGCTCTGCCGCCCCTGACGTGACGACGGTGACCATCCGCAGTCATTCCTTCGGACCGCCGGAGATCAGCGTGGCGGTGGGCGACGTCACCTTCGTCAACCAGGACGACGACCCGCACACGGTGACCGAGGGCGAGAACGGCGCGGCTGCCCCCGACGGTCGCTTCGACGAATTCGTGGGCGCCGGGGAGTCGGTGACGATCACCTTCGCCGAGCCGGGCGACTACCAGATCACCTGCCAGTTCCACGCGGAGATGCGCCTGCTCGTCCACGTGCAGTGACAGCGACTGCTACATGTTCCCCATCGCGGCCCCGCGCTCGGCGACGTGCAGTTCGTGGTGCGCCAGGATCACGTCGATCGCCACGTCGACGTCATCGGTCAGGGTGAAGATCTTGAGGTCCTCCGCACTGATCTTGCCCTCGGCCAGGACCGGGCCGCGCAGCCAGCGCATCAGGCCGGCCCAGTAGGCGGTCCCGAACAGGACGACCGGGAAATGCTGCACCTTGCCGGTCTGGATCAGGGTCAGCGCCTCGAACAGCTCGTCGAAGGTCCCGAATCCGCCGGGGAAGATGCAGAACGCCTCCGCGTACTTGACGAACATCGTTTTGCGCACGAAAAAGTAGCGGAACTCCATGCCGAGGGTGACGTACTCGTTCAGCCCCTGCTCGAAGGGCAGCTCGATGTTGCAGCCGACCGATACCCCGCCCCCCTCCCGCGCGCCGCGGTTCGCCGCCTCCATGATCCCGGGACCGCCGCCGGTGATGATCGCGTACCCGTGCTTGGCCAGCTTCCGCGCCAACTTGCGTGCCATCCGGTAGCCGGTGTCAGTGCGCTTCACGCGCGCCGAGCCAAAGACGCTCACCGCCGGACCGATGCGTGCAAGGGCGTCGAAGCCCTCGACGAACTCGCCCATGATGCGCAGCGCCCGCCACGTATCGGTGGTCAGAAACGAGGAGTCGGTCTCCTCTTGGAGGAGCTGCTGATCCTCGGTCGGCCTCGTTTCGGCGCCGCGCATGACCACCGCGCCACTGCGATGCGCGTGCATTCGCCTGCTCGCCATGGGCCTCCTTCGCTCGACAGTCCGCCCCTCGGATGGTAGGGTGGGGCATCGTTCCGAGGCGACCGCTACGGTTCGCCGTACCGATCTCCGGCGGTTGGACGTGTGCCCCGAAAAACCGCTATCACGAGGATTCTATTGCCGGACATCCTGCGCCGTGTCGCAGCCTTGACGATCATCGCAGCCGTGGCGATCGCCCTGCTGGCCCCCCTGACCACCCGATCCGCCACGCCACTCTCCGCCGAGTCGCTTCGCCTCCTGGCAGCCGTCGACCGGCCGATGAGCCTCGCCGATCGCGCTGCGGCCGAGGGGCGCGAGCACTCAGCCCGACTCTCGCTGGCGGCTGTCGCGCCGCCGATCGGGCCAGAGTCGCTGACCGGCCCCGACGTTCTCATCGCCCCGCCCGCAGCGCCGATGGAGGCCACGCTCTACCGCATCAGGACCGCCGCACCGTCGGTCAGCGGGAACAGCATCAGCGGCAAGGCGACCTGGTACTGCTGCTCGGCAGGCTGGCGCGGCCTGGCCGTGGTGGCGCTGCCGGGAGCCCTCGGCGGCCGCTATGACCCGCCGCCGGCCTCGCAGTCGGTGACGGTCTGCGGCACCCGATGCGTGGTCCTGCCGGTGGTGGACTACTGCGGCTGCTACTGGGGAACGTCCAGCCAGCGGGTCGCCGACCTGTCGCCAGAGGCATGGGCCGCCGTGACTGATGCCCCGCTCTCTCGCGGCGTGGTGACTGTCACCGTCCACCTCGGGAGCTGACCCGGCCCCGCGCCGCCGGCCACAGGCTGCGGGGGGCGGCTGTAGCATCCCCCGATGTTGCAGCCCCTGCGCATCGGTCACGTGGTCCTCAAGGTCCGCGATCTCGACCGATCGCTCGCCTTCTACCGCGACCTCCTCGGCTTCCAGGTCGTCAGCGAGCTGAGCAACGTGATGATCTTCCTGTCCGCTGGTGGCGAGAACCACCACGACCTCGCCCTGCTGCGGGTCGGCCAGCAGGCTCCGTCGCCGCTACCCACGGCGGTCGGCCTCTACCATGTGGCGGTTCAGCTCGCCGATTGGGATGCAGTGCTGGCCGCTCATCAGCTGCTGACTGAGCGCGGCCTGCTGCGTGGTGCGATCGATCACGGGGTGAGCCGGTCGCTGTACACGGCGGACCCGGACGGGAACGAGATCGAGCTGTACTGCGACGCGCCACGCGACGAGTGGGAGGGGCGGGTCGACGAGGTGATGACGGTCAAGCCGCTCGTCTTGGACTGACGGATGCCGCGCCGCGCGGCCCGATTTACGCTCAGCTGCATCCTCGTGAGTTGCCGCCAGCCCAGGATGGCGGCCGAGCGCTGACGCTCGGCTTGTCCGGGGCCCATTCACCTATGAGCTGGTGCGACCGTCGATCCGGTTCTGGCACGGTCGGGAAGCCCATCCCCCGGATCTCCCAGTCGCGGGATGCCTGGGACGACCGCCAAGCGGCCAACCGAGGGGTCTGAGAGCCCGCTCGCGCGGTCCTCCGGTCGCACCAGTGTCCCCGTGAATAAGGGCAAGGGGTGGTTCCGAAAGGCGTTGCTGACAGCCGAGCCTCACTCCGCCATCCCAGGCCCCGCGCCCGTGGCGGCTGTCAACAAACCTCTTGAAGGATCACAGCTAGCGCACGAAGGTGAGGATCGCGAAGCCGGCCACCAGGGTGAACGCGATGAAGACGATCACCAGGCGCGCGACCCAGTTGACGCGACGCATGGGCATCGGCTGGTACGGCCGGCCACGCCGCTGCGAGCGGCGGCTCATCGGCCCCACTCGCGGCGCAGGAGGAAGGGCGTGGTCAGTGCCTCGCGGCTGCCCACGCTGCGCAGCTGCTTGCGTACTCGCTTCAACAGCTTGCCGTGGTACGTGCCGTCGCCGTACGGCTCGTGCAGGCGGGCGACGTCCCAGTCGTGCGTGCCGGCAATCGCGGCGGGTGGGAGGTATCGGTCCAGGATGGCCTTCGCCTCGTCGATCGCCACGAATCGTCGTGGCCGCGAAGCATTGTCGAGCAGGGTCAGCAGGTCGCCGAAGCTGGCATCCAGGTCGGTGACCAGCGTCGACAGGCGCTCCATGGTGCCCGGCATGCGCTCCTGCTTGAAGAGGCCACCGAGCAGTGCCTTGCGATCCTCGTCGCCCAGGTCGGCCAGCGCCTCGCGCAGGGACGGGAGGCCCGCAGCGGGATCGGCGACAGGGACCTCGTAGTCATAGAGATGGACCATCATCGGTTCGGTCAGCCCCCAGATTCGCCGAAGTTCCAGCCGTCGACCGGCGGCGGCTCGATGCCGAGCTGGGTCAGGATGGTGGCGGCCTGTGCCCGATGCTCGGTGGCGTGGTTGATGGCCTGCACCAGCACAACCGAGGTCGGGACCTTGTCCTCGCCGGTCTCGAGCACGGCTGCCGGGTCCAGCTGGTCGGCGATCTCGCACAGTCGATCGCCGGTGAAGCGCGCCCGATCCAGCAGAACCTCAATCCCGGGCCACGGGCCGGGGATCTCCCAGCGAACCGGCGGCTCCCATCCGGTGAGCAGCTTCAGGTACCAGCTCTCGGCGCGGACGATGTGAATGAGCGTGTAGCCCAGCTCGCCGTAGGTCCCCTCGACCGATCTCGCTCGCTGCTCGTCGGACAAGTCGCGGCAGGCCTCGAGCATCCGCTCGTTGGCCCATCGGTTGTGGCGAAAGAGCTCGCCCAGGGTGGTTGCCATCGGGTCCGAGTATCGCGCCAAGGGGCGACCGGTACAATCGGCCGCGCACCGGAGCGCCGCAGGCGCCATCGGTCATGAGGCAGGAGGAGTCACCCGCTCGCATGTTGCTCGACGGCAAGAAGCTGCTGATCACCGGCGTGCTGACCGACGACAGCATCGCCTTCAGCGTGGCCAAGGTCGCGCAGGAGGCGGGTGCCGAGGTCCTGCTGACCGGTGTCGGGCGTGGGATGAGCCTGACCCAGCGCGTGGCGAAGAGACTGCCGACGACGCCGGGCGTGCTCGAGCTGGACGTCAACAACCCCGAGCACATCGAGGCGGTGGCCACCGAGGTGACGCGCCGCTGGGGCAAGGTCGACGGGGTGGTGCACGCCATCGGCTTCATGCCCGCCGATGCGCTCGGGGGCAACTTCCTGAACACCCCCTGGGAGAGCGTGGCGTTCGGCTTCCAGACGTCGGCCTTCTCGCTGAAGGCGCTCAGCGTCGGCCTCCTGGAGCCGATGAAGGCGGCGAGCGGCGCGTCGGTGGTGAGCCTCACCTTCGATGGGCGCTTCGCCTGGCCGATCTACGACTGGATGGGGGTCGCCAAGGCAGGGCTCGAGGCGACCACGCGCTACCTGGCGCGCGACCTGGGCGAGTTCGGGATCCGTGTCAACACCGTCTCCGCCGGACCGATCCGCACCATGGCCGGCAAGAGCATTCCCGGCTTCGACCAGATCGCCGACACCTGGCTCAAACGGGCACCGCTGGGCTGGGACATGAACGATGCGACCGCGGTGGGCCAGATGGTCTGCTTCCTGCTCTCCGACTGGGCGGTGATGACGTCAGGCGAGCTGATCCACGTCGACGGCGGCTACCACGCCATGGGGACCGATATCCGGCGCTAGGCGGAGGCTCTGTGGGCTATGGCCTCGTGGGCCAGCAGCCACTCCTTGCGCCAGCGCCCGCCGCCGTAGTTGCCCGTCTCGCCGCTCTTGCGCACCACCCGGTGGCACGGGATCACGACCGCGATCCGGTTCGCCCCGTTGGCGGTGCCCACCGCGCGCTGCGCCCGAGGGCGCCCGACCCGCCGCGCCAGCTCCTCGTACCTGACCGTGGTGCCGGCGGTCACGCGCCGCAGCTCGGCCCAGGTCCGCTCCTGGAACGGGCTGCCGGGCGCGACGAGCGGGACGGTGAAGCCACCACGTTCACCGGCGAAGTACGCGTCCAGCTCCTCGCGAAGTCGGTCGAGGTGGGGATGGCGCCCGGCAACGATCGGCCGTGCAAGGCGGCGTCGCAACGTGGCGAGCTGGGTAGGGAGCATGCGGCGGTCGGTGAACTCAGCCAGGCAGGTGCCGTCGTCGGTTGCGCCGGCCAGCATCGGTCCGAGCGGCGTCCAGATCAGTGACGTGACGATCGCCCGCGCGCCGGACCGTGACCGCCGCACGCGGCGCGCGGCGGCCAGCACGGGTCGCAGCAGTGTGGCACGCCGGAGGGTCGCGTCGGTCGGCACCACACCCGCGGCGGCCAGCGGCCGGCAGCGGAGGCACGGCCGGTAGCCGGAGAAGAGCGCCACCGCGGCGGACGGCAGCCGATCGATGTTCTCGGGATGCGGGGCCGGGGCGGGGCAGCCGACCCGGCAGAAGATGCCGGTGGTCCGGACCGCAATGACCGGGGCGTCATCGCGTGCGGGGGGTGGGAGCGCCATGGCAATCGGTCTCAGTTCGGCTTCACCACGTGAAACGCGCGCATCGGGCGCGGCGTGAGGTGTCGGACGACAGCTCTTGGGTGGCTAGGCATTTCCCGCACGCTGCTGCGACCAGGCCAGGTTCACGTTGAACGGGCTGGTGCCGAGGACCCGGTCCCCGGCTCGCAGCTCGATCCGATGACGGCCGAGCTCTCGGACCTGCAGCCCCTTCAGGTCGGCCACGATGTTGGCGGTGGTCGTGTTGGGCGGGACCTCGAGGCGCATGTTCGGCGGGCGCGCGAGCATCGGCTGGCCGGAGGGACCGACAACCTGCATGGTCAGCTCGTGCGTTCCCGGGTCGGCCTCCAGCACGGCGACGATGAAGAAGCGCCCGTGGACGGTGGGCAGCCGGCCAACCGTGATCTGGCTGAAGATGCCGATGGCACTGATCTTGCCGTCCTGCGCCGTGATGGCGTAATCGCAGGCGACCAGGCTGTGCAGCTCGATCCGCGGGTCGGCCATGGCCGAGTATAGGCGCGGTCAGGCGAACGCCAGCCGCACCGCCTCGTGTGCCTCGCTCACGTCACGTCCAGGTCCGGGTCGAGGAGCCAGGCGAGCTCACTGGCGCCAGGCTCCGGAACGCCGGGGACCTCCACGCAGGCAATCGCGCCCTTGCGCATGCGGACCGACGAGGCCCC
This sequence comes from Chloroflexota bacterium, assembly GCA_040882375.1. GTDB lineage: Bacteria > Chloroflexota > Limnocylindria > QHBO01 > QHBO01 > CF-167. Next base: position 936 of record JBBEBK010000139.1, on the reverse strand, counting down.
GGTGAGCAGGCTCACGGCCCTCGACAGGTCGGGCTCGTGGCCGACGAACATGACCCGGCGGGCATCGGAGTGGGCCGCCATGGCTCGAGCGAAGTCGTCCCAGTCAGCGCCCGGGCGTAGCCGATCGTCCACCAACGGCGCGCCTGACATGCCGAGGCCGGCCATGACCAGCTCGGCGGTCTGCAGGGCTCGCGCAAGGGGGGAGGAGATCACGACATCGGGTCGCAGGTTCAGCCGCTGCCACACCAGCGCGCCGGCGCGCAGGTGGTCGACGCCGGCCTCGGTGAGCTGGCGCTCGTCGTCATCCGCAGCCGCGGAATGATGCCCCGCCTTCCCGTGGCGCACGAAGTACAGGATCACCCGACCGGTGCCGTTCGGATCTTCCAGTACGAATCCTTCTTGATGACCTTGCCGTCCCGGAAGGTCCACAGGTCGCAGCCGCGGATCTCCAGGCGCTCCCCATCGACCGTGGTGCCGCTCAAGGTCCACTCCGACGCGCCCCGATCCCCGTCGACGAAATGGTCATCCTGTTGGTAGCGCACGTCGGGAATCCCGGCGAATCGATCAGCGAACGCGGCGCGCACCGCCGCTTCCCCGATCACGCGCCGCCCCCACGCTTCGGTGCCACGCGGCGTCTCGAAGACTGCGTCCTCGGCGAAGTGCTCCATGATCGCGTCCAGGTCGTGACGGTCGAAGGCCGCCGCGATCGCGCGCAGGATCTCGACGCGCCGCCCCTTCTCGTCCATCGAGATCAGTCCGGGAATGCCTCGGGACCCCGGTCGGCCAGCTCGGCGGCGTGCGCGGCCGCATCCGCATCGGTCGGGGGAAGCCAGGAGAAGGGGTAGCGCGGGTCGTCGAGCTCGCCCGCCTGGCGGGTCAGCCGCAGCGGGTGGAAGGTGTCGATCATGACCGCCAGCTCCTCGGTCGCCTCCTTGC
>JBBEBK010000138.1:0-13990 GCA_040882375.1 Chloroflexota bacterium | reverse complement strand
CGGAGATGATCGTGGACGCCGCCGAGCAGGAGGACGTGGACGTGATCGGCATGTCCATCCTGTCAGGCGCGCACATGACGCTCCTGCCGCGCGTCGTCGAGCTCTGCCGCGAGCGCGGCATGGACGACGTGCTGATCGCCGCCGGCGGGATCATCCCCGATGCCGACGTGACGAAGCTCAAGGCGATCGGGATCGGCGAGGTGTTCGGCCCCGGGACGAGCATCGGGCAGATCGCGCGCTACTTCCGCGAGCACGCCCGCCGGCCCGCCTGAGCGCGACCGGCCATCAACCGATGACCGACCTCGCCCCGCTCCTGGCGGGCGCTGTCGCGGGTGAGCGGAGAGCGCTGGCGCGCCTGCTGACCGCCATCGAGAGCGACGCCACCGGTATCCGCGAGCTGATCCCCTCCCTGTTTGACGCGTCTCGTGGCGCGCACCTGGTCGGGATCACCGGGCCGCCGGGGAGTGGCAAGTCAACGCTCGTGAACGCGCTGGCCACCGTCTGGCGACGGCGCGGGCGGCGGGTCGGAATCCTGGCGGTGGACCCCTCCTCGCCATATACCGGCGGGGCGATCATGGGCGACCGGATCCGGATGATGGAACACGCTGCGGACCTCGACGTCTTCGTGCGCTCGATGGCGACTCGCGGTGAGCCCGGCGGGCTGGCCGGAACCACCTGGATCGCCGCCGCCGCACTCGACGCAGCTGGCTACGACCCCGTCCTGGTGGAGACCGTGGGTGCCGGGCAGAGCGAGGTCGAGATCGCTCGCCTGGCCGAGACGACCGTGGTGGTCGAGGTCCCGGAGATGGGCGACGAGGTGCAGGCGATCAAGGCGGGGCTGCTCGAAGTGGCCGACCTGATCGTGGTGAACAAGGGCGACCGTCCCGGCGCCGAGCTCGCCAACAGGCAGCTGCGAGCCATGCTTTCGAACGCGGGTGGACGGATCACCCGCCAGCCACCGGCCATCCTGACCACGACGGCCGTCAGCGGCGAGGGGGTGGAGGCCCTGGCCGATGCCATCGATGCGCACCGCGCCACCGCTCGCGCGCCCGAGCAGGCGACGCAACGCGCGCGGAACCAGCTGCGCCGCGCTGCGGCCGAGATCGGGGTCCGCGCCGCCGCCGCCCATCCGGACTGGGACGAGCTTGTCGAAGCCGTCGCCGAGCGCCGTCTCGACCCGGTCAGCGCCGCGGAGCGGCTCCTCGGCGACTGATCGCCCCGCATTCACCACGAGCAGCAGCTTCGCCACGTGGATACTTCCCTGACCCGGAGCACAAAGCGGCGGCAGCGCCTCTCAGGGGCTGTTGTTTTCTCACGTGGAGAGCGTTGAGCCCTCCTCACACCGCGTCCTCGGTCCTTCCGGGCTGTAAGCCCCACCGGGCGAGAATTAGCCGCGGCGCGTGACGATAGCCCCCGGCGCGTGACGATAGCCCCCGGCGCGTGACGATAGCCCCCGGCTCCCGGCGCGGCTCCCGGCGCGGCTCCCGCCGCCGCTCCCGCCGCCGCTCCCGCGAATCATCCCTTCGCTGCTAGGCTAGCCACCATGAGCCTTGAGCGCGTCTTCGTCATTGGCGCCGGCCTGATGGGTCACGGAATCGCGCAAGTCAGCGCGGCCGTGGGCAAGTCGGTCACCCTGAGCGATCGCACCGCGGAACTCGCCGAAAAGGGCAAGGCCCGCATCGCCGGCAACCTCGCTCGTCAGGTCGAGAAAGGCAAGCTCGAGCAGGCTGCCGCCGACGCTCTCCTCGCGCGGATTGCCACCGCGGTGGGAGCGGATGCCGCCGCCGGACACGAGATCGTGATCGAGGCGGTCTTCGAGGACGAGGCGATCAAGCGCGAAACCTGGGGTCGCCTCACCGCCGCCGCGGACGCGGGCGCCATCTTCGCCAGCAACACGAGCAGCATCAGCATCACCAGCCTCGCCACCGCGACCGACCGACCGGCGAAGTTCATCGGGCTGCACTTCTTCTCGCCGGTGCCGGGGATGCGCCTGATCGAGATCATCCGCGGCCTGGAGACCGACGACGAGACCGCCGCCCACGCGGCCGCCTTTGCCGGGGAGCTGGGCAAGACGGTGATCGAGTCACGCGACATGCCCGGCTTCCTGGTGAACCGGATGCTCGGCCCGTTCATCAACGAGGCGATCTTCGCGCTGATGGAGGGCACCGGCACCGCGGACGACATCGACACCGGGGCGAAGCTCGGGCTCAACCATCCGATGGGGCCGCTGGAGCTCTCCGACTTCGTCGGCAACGACGTGATGCTCAACGTGATGGACGTCCTGTATCGCGGCTTCGGCGACCCCAAGTTCCGCGCCGCCCCACTCCTGCGCCAGATGGTTGCCGCGGGGCACCTCGGCCGCAAGACGGGGCGCGGCTTCTACGAGTACGACGACAAGGGCACCCGGATCGCGGGATGACCACCGTCGCGACCGCCCGGCCTGACCCGTTCGCCCTCACCGAGGAGGAGCGCGCCGTTCGCGACATCGCTCGCGAGTTCGCACAGCGGGAGCTGGCTCCGACCGTGGCGCAGCGCGACGAGGACGAGCGCTACGACCGAGCCCTCTTCGACCGGATGGGCGAGCTGGGCCTGACCGCCATCCCGTACCCGGACCAGCACGGCGGGGCCGGGATGTCCTACTTCGCGTGGGTGCTGGCGATCGAGGAGATCGCCGCGGCCGACATGGGGATGGCCGTCAGCCTATCGGTCCATGTCCTCTCTCAGCTGTGCATTCACCTCGCCGGGACCGATGAGCAGAAGGCGCGCCTTCTGCCGCCGATGGCCGCGGGCACCCACCTGGGCGCCTTCGCACTCACCGAGCCGCAGGCCGGATCCGATGCTGCCGCACTCTCCCTGCGCGCCGAGCCGACCGATGACGGCTACCTGCTGACCGGCACCAAGGTCTGGATCACCAACGCCGGCGAGGCCGATCGCTTCATCGTCTTTGCCACCGTCGATCGGAAGCGCGGCCGCCAGGGGATCACCGCCTTCGCCGTCTCCCGCGATACGCCCGGCTTCGCGATTGGCACGCACGAGCGGAAGATGGGAATCCGTGACTCATCGTCTGCCGAGCTGGTCTTCGACGGTGCGCTCGTCTCAAGCGCCGATCGGCTCGGTGCGGAGGGGGACGGGCTTCGTATCGCGCTCGAGTCGCTCGCCTCGGGACGGATCAGCATCGCGTCGGCCTGCACGGGTCTCGCGCGAGCCGCACTCGAACATGCTGCGAGCTATGCGGCCCAGCGCACGCAGTTCGGGAGGCCGATCGCCGAGCAGCAGATGATCGCTGCCCTGCTCGCCGATGCCGTGGTCGGAGTCGAGGCGTCGCGCCTGCTCACCTGGCGTGCCGCGCGCCTCCGCGATGCGGGCGCTGCGTCCGACGCGATCGCGGCCGCGAGCAGTGCGGCAAAGATGTACGCCTCCGATACCGCCATGCGCGTCTCGACTGACGCTGTTCAGGTCTACGGCGGTGCGGGATACTCTCGCGACAACCCGGTGGAGCGCTTCATGCGCGATGCCAAGGGAGCGCAGATCTACGAGGGTACCAACCAGGTCCAGCGACTCATCATTGCGCAGCATCTGATCGAGGAGATCCGCAGATGACCACCACCACGGCATCCAGCGACACGCCCGCGGGTGACACCCCCGCAGCCGCCGCACCGCGCCTGATGGAGGCGACCGGCGAGCCGATCAGCCTCCCCGACGAGCTGCGCGCCGACAACCTGGTGGCGCTCGTCCACAAGAGCGTCGAGCGCTACCCGGACAAGGAGGCGCTTCGCTGGAAGCTGCCGAAGACGCGTCGCCAGACGGGAGGCCTCCCGCAGGAAGAAGAGACGGCGGTCTGGACCTCGACCACCTATCGGCAGACCTGGGACTGGATCACGCAGGTGGCGATGGGGCTCAAGCACATCGGCATCCGCGATGGCGATCGCGTCTGCATCATGAGCCGCACGCGCCCGGCCTGGCTCGCGGCCGACCTCGGTGCGATGTCGCTCGGCGCGGTCACCTGCCCCATCTATCCGTCGGTGGAGCCGAACCAGGCCGCCTTCGTCATCAACAACGTCGGAGCCAAGCTCGTCTTCGTCGAGAACCTGCAGCAGGCCGCCAAGATCGAGCAGGTGCGCGGCGAGTGCCCGACCCTCGAGCACGTCGTCGTCATCGAGGACCGCGGTCGCCTGCCCACCGGCGCCATCAGCTTCGACGACATCTTCGACCTGGCCACCGTGGACCCCGGCGAGATCCGCGAATGGACCGATGCCTGGAGGGGATTCGGCCGCGACCGGGTCGCGACCATCGTGCACACCTCGGGCACGACCGCCAACCCCAAGGGGGTGGTGCTGACCCACGGCAACATCCTGCATAACTACGAGGCCGGCATCCAGGCGGTCGACTTCACCGAGCACGACACCTTCCTCTCGTTCCTGCCGCTGTCGCACATGACGGAGCGCGCGGCGGGCCAGATCGTCCCGCTCGGTCGTGGCTGCACAATCGCCTATGCGGAGCCGGCCATCGAGCGACTGGCGGCGAACATGGCCGAGGTCCGACCGACCGTCATGGTCGCCGTGCCGCGCCTGTACGAGCGCCTCTACGCCCGCGTCATGTCGACCGTCGAGGCGGCCCCTCAGCTGCGGCAGAAGATCTTCTACTGGGCTCAGCGCCTGGGCGCCCGCCATTACCAGAATCACGTCGACGGCCGGCAGGACGGGATCTGGCTGAAGGTCCAGATGAAGCTGGCCGATCGGCTCGTCTTTCACAAGATCCGCGCCCGTACCGGTGGACGGGTGCGCTATTTCGTCTCCGGCGGAGCGCCGCTCTCGCGGGAGGTCGGGGAGTTCTTCTACGCCATGGGGATGCTGATCCTGGAGGGCTACGGCCTGACCGAGACGGCGCCGCTGCTGTCGATCAACCGCCCCGGCGACTTCCAATTCGGCACGGTTGGCAAGCCGGTCGCCGAGACGCAGATCCGCATCGATCCCGTCAACGGCGAGATCCTGGCGCGCGGGCCCCAGGTGATGGTGGGCTACCACAATCAGCCCGAGGAGACGGCCGCGGCGATTGATGCCGACGGCTGGTTCCACACCGGTGACATCGGGGAGATCGAACCGGGCGGCCGCATCCTGATCACCGATCGGCTGAAGAACATCATCGTGCTCGGCAACGGCAAGAACGTGGCCCCGGCACCGATGGAGATCGCGATGCTCACCAGCAAGTACATCGCCCAAACCGTCGTGCTCGGCGACAACCAGCCCTACACGGGGGCGCTGATTGCCCCCGATTTCGAGCAACTGGCGGCGTGGGCCGCGGCCAATGGGATCGCCGAGATGCCGCCCGGGCAGCTGGTGGCGGAGAAGGCAGTCCACAAGCTGTTCGACACCGAGGTCAAGGCCAAGCTCGAGGGCTTCGCCATCTGGGAGCGCCCGCGCCGCGTCGCGCTGCTGCCGCGCCTGCTCTCGGAGGAGGAGGGCGAGTTGACCCCGTCACTCAAGGTGAAGACGCGGGTCGTCGTCAAGCAGTGGAGCGACAAGGTCGCCCAGCTCTTCGGGGAGGACGAGAAGGAGTAGCTCCGTCTGGTCCGTGGAGGGAACGGGTCGACTAACCGGGCGGGTTTGCTCTGTCCCCAGTTAGCCTCGGTTAGGTTGCCTTGCGGATATGTCCTCGTGCGCATTCCGTACCCGTTCCTTATACAGCCCCTCCGCATTCCCGACCGGCCCCCAAATCGGGGATCAGCCGGGTCGAGTGCAATCGTCTTCGCGAGTACCATGCCGCCATGAGCGACGCCTTCATCCTGTCCGCAGCCCGGACCCCCATCGGCAAGTTCGGCGGCGGCCTCTCGACCGTTCCTGCCACGGACCTGGGCGCCACCGCCATCCGTGCCGCAGTCGAACGCTCCGGGATCGATCCGGCGCGGATCGACGAAGTGCTCATGGGCCAGGTGATCCAGGCCGGAGCCGGTCAGGCACCCGCACGCCAGGCCGCACTCAGGGCCGGGCTGCCCAACGGCGTGAGTGCCACCACCATCAACAAGGTCTGCGGGAGCGGCCTGAAAGCGGTGATGCTCGGCGCGGCGGCGATCCGCGCGGGCGACGCGCGGGTGATCGTGGCCGGCGGGATGGAGAACATGAACCTCGGGCCATACCTGCTCCCGGGGGCGCGTGCCGGCTATCGGCTTGGCAACGCAGACGTTGTCGACAGCACCGTCCACGATGGCCTGTGGTGTGCCATCTGCGATGTGCATATGGGAGCGCACGCGGAGCGCGTGGCGGCCAAGCATGACGTGACCCGCGAGGCCCAGGACGCTTTCGCGGTCCGATCGCACGAGCGGGCGCTGGCGGCCATCGCCGAGGGGCGCTTCCGCGACGAGATCGTCCCGGTCGAGGTGCCCGGCAAGAAGGGTCCGACCGTCGTGGACACCGATGAGAATCCCCGCGCTGACACCTCGCTGGAGGCGCTCGCCCGCCTGAAGCCCGCCTTCCAGCCCGATGGCGGCACGGTCACCGCCGGTAACGCCCCCGGCATCACCGATGGCGCCGCCGCGCTGGTGCTCGCCTCTTCCGAGGCCGTGCAGCGCGACGCAGTCACCCCGATGGCCAGGATCACGGGCTACGCCCAGGCCGACGTTGCCCCCGAATGGCTCTTCGAAGCGCCGATCGATGGCGTCCGCCGTCTCCTCGACAAGCTCAACATGCGTCTCGACGAGTTCGACCTGATCGAGATCAACGAGGCCTTCGCCGCGCAGGTGCTTGCCGACGGCAACGCGCTCGGATTCGACTGGGACAAGGTCAACGTCAACGGCGGCGCCATCGCCCTCGGCCACCCGATCGGTGCGTCAGGGGCGCGCGTACTGACCACGCTCCTGTACGAGCTGCGCCGGCGCGGGGGGCGCCGCGGCCTGGCGACCCTGTGTCTCGGCGGCGGGGGAGCGGTCGCCCTTGCGGTGGAGATGGTCTAGGCGCCGGAGACCTTCGGCCCGCCGTGGCGTGACCTTCAGCCCGTGACGATGGCGCGACGCCTGGCCCTATAATCCGGCGACCCGCGCACCGGCCTGCTCCCGCGCACGACATTCGCGGAGGCGCCGAGAAGCGCCCGTACTGGAGGCTCCAGACCAGAACCCCATGGCAAGTTCGAATCCTGTCGCTGAGGCACCGAACATTTGGGCGGTCGCCCAGACCCAGTTCGACAGCGCCGCTGATCAGCTCGACCTCGATCCGGGCCTGCGCAAGGTCCTTCGCGTGCCCCAGCGTGAGCTGACCGTCAACTTCCCGGTCACCATGGATGACGGCCACGTGGAGGTCTTCACCGGCTATCGCATCCAGCACAACGTCAGCCGTGGCCCGGCCAAGGGCGGCATCCGCTACCACCAGGACGTTACCCGCGACGAAGTGGCCGCGCTGGCGATGTGGATGACCTGGAAGTGCGCCGTGGTGAACATCCCCTACGGCGGTGGCAAGGGAGGCGTGATCGTCGACCCCAAGAAGCTTTCGATGCGCGAGCTGGAAGGGTTGACCCGCCGCTTCACCACCGAGATCAGCCCGCTGATCGGTCCGGATCGCGACATCCCGGCACCGGACGTCAATACCAACGCCCAGGTGATGGCCTGGATGATGGACACCTTCTCGATGCACCGCGGTTACACCATTCCTGGGGTGGTCACCGGCAAGCCGATCGCCATCGGCGGTTCGCTCGGCCGCAACGAAGCCACGGCACGGGGCGCGGTCTTCACCCTGCAGCAGGCCAGCCGCGTGCTGGGTCTGCCGCTCCCCGGCGCCAGGGTGGTGATCCAGGGTTACGGCAACGCCGGATCGGTCGCGGCCGACCTGCTCGCCGCCGAGGGTGCGCGAATCATCGCCGTGAGCGACTCGAGCGGCGGGATCTACAACCCGGCCGGCCTGGACCCAGCGCGCGTTGGAGCCTGGAAGCGTGAGCACGCGACGGTCGTCGGCTTCCCCGGCGCCGATGCGGTGAGCAACACCGAGATCCTCGAGCTCGACTGCGACATCCTCGTCCCGGCGGCCCTCGAGAACCAGATCACCGAGCAGAACGCTCCACGTATCAGGGCCAAGATCGTTGCCGAGGCGGCCAATGGGCCGACCACGCCCGAGGCTGACCAGATCCTGTTCGACCGCGGCGTGTTCGTCATACCCGACATCCTCTGCAATGCGGGCGGTGTGACGGTGAGCTACTTCGAGTGGGTCCAGGACATGCAGTCGTTCTTCTGGACCGAGCAGCGCATCAACGAGAGCCTGCACGAGATCATGGACCGGGCCTTCGAGAGCGTCCACTCCATGAGCAAGCTCCACGGCGTCCACATGCGCACCGCGGCGTACATGGTGGGGGTCGCCCGCGTGGCCGAAGCGACCACCCTGCGGGGTCTCTACCCATAAGGAGGGCGTTCGCCATGCTCGACCACGAGGAGCGGTTTCTCTTCCGCGAAGAGATTCTCAACCTGGCCACCGCCCTCGCCGACCCGGGCGCACTGGACAGCGTGGAGGATCTGCTGGCCGAGGTCACCACCTCGCCGCACTTCGACTCCGACGTCTTCATCCTGGAGCGGTCCCTGCAGGTCATGCTCGGCGGCCGCGCCGGCTCGACGCTGGTCGGGCTGTTGACCGTCACACGGGAGGTCTTCGACGAGGTCGGCGAGATGGGCCTGCCTGCCGACGTCCACGAGCGGCTGGTCGGCATGCGCGCCCGCTTCGGTCTCGCCATCGACAACGCCCTCAATTTCCTCAACAACCCCGACGGCATCCAGGGCCACAACTTCGGCACGCAGATGACCCATGGCGAGGGCGGGGTCACCCTCCAGGGCCGGCTGACCCTGGTCCGCTACAACAACGAGCCCCAGTTCTTCATCGCCGACGCGGACGTGCTGCTCAGCGTGGCCGCCGACATGATGGAGCGCCTGGGCGAGCACCTCGAGCCGGAGATGATCGAGTCCGAGCTGCTCACCCGGCTGCGTGAAGGGGTCGATCTCATCGAACGACGGGCCAAGCCCCGGGCGTGAGCCCCGTTCCGCGCCTCTTCCTGGCGGCCACCGGACAGAACCGCGGAAAGACCACCGCGTCGCTCGGCCTGATCGCCGCGATGGCCGCTCGCGGGCGGCGCATCGGATTCGTCAAACCGGTCGGCCAGCGCTACCTGCTGGTGGATGGCACGCGCGCGGACGAGGACGCTGTGCTCATGAAGGCCGTCTTCGGCCTGGCCGATGCGCTCAACGACATGAGCCCGGTCACCCTGCCACGCCACTTCACGACCGACTTCGTGATGGGGCGCATCCACGGGGACCTGGCTCGCGAGATGACCGATGCGGTCGCCCGGGTCGCCGCCGGGAAGGACCTGCTGGTGATCGAGGGGACCGGTCACGCCGGGGTCGGGGCGGTCGTCGGACTCTCGAATGCGCGCGTCGCGGCGCTCCTCGATGCGTCGGTCGTGATCGTCAGCGAGGGAGGCGTCGGCCGTCCGATCGACGAGATCGTGCTGAACCGGGCGCTCTTCGAACGTCACGGCGTCCGGGTTCTCGGGGCGGTGGTCAACAAGGTGGACATCGAGTCGCACCCGGACCTGCCGGAGATCCTCCAGCAGGGACTCGCGCAGCACGGCCTCGACCTGCTCGGCTGCATCCCGTACAGCCAGATGCTGGCAAATCCGTCACTGGAGCTGATGGTGACCCACCTCGAGGGAGAGCTGCTCGCCGGCGAGGCGGCGGCCGAGCGGACGATCGGGCGGGTTGCCATCGGGGCGATGCGCGCGGACCACGCCATCGCCCTGCTGGAGGATCGGACGCTGGTGATCACTCCCGGCGATCGCGAAGACCTGATCGAGGCCTGCCTGGCCGCCAACCGGGTGGGCGTCGGCGCGGTTGTCACCGGGATGGTGCTGACCGGCGGGTTCCGCCCCAGCCCCGCGGTACTTGCCCAGCTGCGTGCTGCCGATCTGTTCGCGTACCTGGTGACCACCGATACCTATCGCACTGCACAGGCGGTCGACGAGATTCTGGTCAAGACCCACCCGACCGATATCGACAAGATCGCGACCATCAAGCGGCTGGTCGGCCGTTCGCTCGACGCCGATGCGCTGCTCGGACTCCTCGAAGGCGACAAGGCGACTCCCTGACGCGTCGTACCATGCCGCGATGAGCACCACCGACCGGCCAGACCGGCTCCATTTCACCGGCGACCCAGAGGCCGATCAGCTTCTCGCCAGCGACCCCCTGGCGCTGCTGATCGGCTTCGCGCTCGATCAACAGGTGAGCGTTCAGAAGGCATTCAGCGGCCCAGCCGAACTGCGGCGCCGGATCGGCCACCTGGACGCGGCGCGCATCGCCGCCACCGAGCTCGTCGAGCTGGAGCGGATCTTCCGCGATCGTCCCGCCCTCCACCGCTTCCCGGCCGCGATGGCCGCCCGGGTGCAGTCGCTCTGCGCGTTCATCTCCAGCGAATACGGCGGCGAAGCGGCGCGCGTCTGGCGCGAGGCACATGACGGGCCGGATCTTCAGCGCCGCCTGCTGGCGCTGCCGTCGATCGGCGAGATGAAGGCGCGCTCGCTGATCGCCATCCTGGGCAAGCGGCTGGGGGTCGATCTGCCCGACCTGGCGGCGGTGATGCCCTCGCACCCGACGCTGGGTGATGTCGACTCTCCGGAGGCGCTGGAGCACTACCAGGCGCTGAAGCGCGCCTACAAGGCGGAGCTGCGCGCGCGGGGCGAGACGTTTGGCGGTCGCTGAACAGGGAAGGAGGCCGGACGTGGGCACTCGCCGGCCTCCTCGTGCGCCGCGGTGGCCGGTCTCCCGGCGCCCGCGGTGACTGCCGTCATCTTACGGACGCGACCCCCGACGTCACTAGTACTTTCTGCCCCGCATTGCGCCTGCTCCGCGTCATGCGACGTCCCAGGCGATCGGCATGTTGTCGGTGAGCCGAGTGTGCCCCACCCATACCGCCACCAGGGCCAGCGCCGGGCCGGTCACGCGGCGCAGCTCCGCGAGCGTGCCAGCATCGGCCAGGCTGACGTAGTCGATGCGCGCCATCGGCTCGGCGGCGATGGTATCGGTCATGCGCGCGCGCAGCACCTCGGCCGATCGTTCGCCCGCGTCATAGGCATCGCGGGCCGCCGAAATGGCCGCATACAGGCAGGTGGCCGCGTGTCGCTCCTCGATGGAGAGCTGGGCATTGGCGCTCGACACCGCCAGGCCATCGGCTTCACGCACCGTGGGGCAGACCACCAGATCGATGTTCATGAACAGGTCGTTGATCATCCGGCGCAGGATCACGATCTGCTGGGCGTGCCGCTGGCCCAGGTAGAGGCGCGCCGGGCCGACCAGGTGGAGCAGCTTCAGCAGGACCGTGGTGAGCCCATCAAGGTGCCCCGGGCGGGAGGCTCCCTCGAGCTGGCGGGTGAGCCCCTCGACGATCACGCGGGTGGCGTCGGCGTCGGGAAACAGCGTCTCTCGATCCGGCAGGAACACGATGTCGGCCTCGCCCTGCTCCAGCAGGGTCAGGTCGCGCCGCTCGTCTCGGGGGGCTTGCCCGCCCTCGTCCAGGGCTGAGAACTCGCCGGGCTTGATGAAGCAGCTGGCCACCACGCAGCCGTTTTCGGCGCGGGCGCGGCGGACCAGCGACAGCTGGCCGTCATGCAGGGCCCCCATGGTCGGGATGAAGCCGACCGAGTCGCCGGCAACGCGCCGGTCGAGGATCGCGGCGCGCAGGTCGGCAATGGTCCGGACGGTCTCCACGGTCAGCGCCGGCGTGCGCGGGTCGATCGCCTCGACCCGGCCGGCGGCCGGGCGGCTCGGTAGCGGTCGACGATCAGGTCCCACAGACGCTCGGCAACCTGCCGCTTGGGGAGCATCGGCCAGTCGGTAAGCGGACCCTCGGCACTAAAGACGGTGACCTTGTTGTCGTCCGAGCCGATGGCGTCGAACGGCCCGCCGACCCGGTTGCCGACGATCAGGTCGAGCCCCTTGTCGCGCAACTTCGAAAGTGCATTGGCCTCGAGGTCGTCGGTCTCCGCCGCAAAACCGATCAGGAACGGGCGCACCCCATCGGCCATCTCGCCGACCTCGGCCACGATGTCCGGGTTCGGCACCAGGTCGATCTGCAGCCCGGCGCCGTCCCGCTTGATCTTGCTGCTGCTTGCACGCTTGGGGGCGAAGTCGGCCACCGCCGCGGCCATCACCAGGATGTCGGCCGAGGGTGCCGCGCGCAGCACCGCGGTGCGCATGGCCGCCGCGGTGGTGGCATCGACGCTGGTCACCCCACGGGGAGCGGGGACGCTCATCGAGCCGGTGATCAGGGTGACCGTGGCGCCGCGGTTGTGAGCCGCCTCGGCGATGGCGACCCCCATCTTGCCGCTGCTTCGGTTGCCGAGGAAGCGCACCGGGTCGATCGGCTCGCGAGTCCCCCCGGCGCTCACCACGACGTGCAGACCCTCGAGCTCGCCGGCGTGCGAGAAGAGGCTCTCGACCGCGCCGACGATGGTGTCCGGGCCAGCGAGCCGCCCGACCCCGGTGAGGCCGCTGGCCAGCGAGCCGACCTCGGGCTCCACGATGATGTGTCCGAAGCTGCGCAGCGTCTCGACGTTGCGCAGCGTGGCAGGGTGCGTCCACATCCCCGCATCCATGGCCGGCGCCACGATGACCGGCGCTCGGCTCGCCAGGGCCATGGCCGTCACGGCGTTCCCGGCAAGGCCGGCCGCCAGTTCGGCAAGCAGATTGGCCGTGGCGGGCGCCAGGACGATCGCGTCCGCGCCCTCGGCGAGCTCGACGTGCGCGATCTGCTCGTCGGGGTCGAGCGCCATCACGTCGCTCACGACGGGGCGATGCGTCAGCGACGCGAAGGTGAGCGGGGTCACGAATGCCGTGGCTCCCGTGGTCATCGCCACGTCCACCACGGCTCCTCGTTCGGCGAGGAGCCGTACCAGGGAGACCGCCTTGTAGGCGGCGATGCTGCCGCTGACGCCGACGACCACGCGCCGACCGGCGAGCGGACTCCCTTCGTCGGTCATCGGGCGCCTGCGCCTCCCACACTCGCACTCCCCGCCGCGATCGTGCTGCCCGCCTGGCTGTCCGGCGCGTGCTCCCTTCCGAGGATCGCCTGGTGCGCGTACAGGATCCCGCGCAGGGTCAGGTCCGGCTCGATTGCGTCGATGCCGGGCACGTCGGCGAGCCACGGTTCGTACGTGTACCCACCGGTGGCAATCACCGTGACGCGCGAGTCCGCGGGGGATCGCTCGACGAGCTCGCCGCGCAGGGCGGTCAGCAGGCCACTGACCAGGCCGATGTAGCCCAGCACGGTGCCGCTCTGCATGGCGTGGATCGTGTTGGCGCCGATCGCACGCGGTGGCCGGCGCAGCTCGATGCGCGGCAGCTTGCTCGCGTACCCCACCAGCGCTTCGAGCGACAGCCCGAGCCCCGGCGCGATCGCGCCGCCGATATAGGCGCCCTCAGCCGAGAGGATGTCGAAGTTCGTGCTTGTCCCCAGGTCGATCACCATCGCCGGACCGCCGAACTCGGCGCGTGCCGCGAGCGCGTTGCACAGCCGGTCGGCGCCCGCCTCGGCCGGCCGGTCGATCTCGATCGGCAGGATTCCGCTCATCGAGATGGCGTCGATCATCATCGGCTCCAGGCCGAAGCGCGTCCGGAAGAAGCGCTCGAAGGTCTCGGTCAGGGGCGGCACGACCGACGCGAGGGCGACCGCGTCGAGCTCGCTGAGCTGATACCCGTCGAGGGAGAGCATGGCGGCGATCAGGGCCGCCACCTCGTCCGCGGTGGCTGTCGCCTGGCTGGTGGCGCGCCACGAGCCGGCGAGGCGGCCGTCCTCGAAGAGGCCGAGCGTGATATTGGTGTTGCCGACATCAGCGGCCAGCAGCTTCACGCCTGACATCGTACCAGCCGTCCGGCGAGGTCCCGCTTCGCGAGGCGGTGCTAGACCTTACTGCCCGCATAGAAGGCGGACATCCAGGGCATGCAGAAAGGGACCCCGTGCACACTCTTGCTGTTGAG
>JBBEBK010000137.1:0-2201 GCA_040882375.1 Chloroflexota bacterium | reverse complement strand
CAAACATGGCTACCGTTCCGGTGAACACGTTGCTGCTCGGCAGACGTCCATCGGCGGCGTCGACCGGGTATCCCTCGAGGGTCGTCGCGCCGCGTGCCCGTGCGTGCTCGACCGCCGCGTCCAGCAGGGCGGTCGCCACGCCCTTGCCGCGCTCGGTGCGAGGGATCCAGAAGCAGACGACCGACCAGGTGCGCTCGTCGTTCGCCTCTGACGCCGGCGGGCCGATGCGCCGCGAGCGAAGAATGCGTCCGAACTGGGGACGCGGCGCGACGCTGATCCAGCCGACGGGCACTCCATCGCGGTGGGCGAGCAGGCCCGGTTCGGAGCCCGCCTCGACCACTGCGTGCATCAGCGCCCTGTTCCCGGCGCCGCCATCCCGCAGGCCGCCGCTGAACTCGTTGCTCGTCTGCCGCCACCAGGTGCACCAGCATTGGCTGAACGCGCCCGACGGTCCGAAGAAGTCGGCCAGCTCCTGCCAGCGGTCGGCGGTGACCGGGCGAACCTCGAGCCTCACGCTGTCAGCCGCGCGCGTCGGACTCCGGCGACGCCTCGTCTCGCGAAACCTCGGGCCATTCCTCCGGATGGTGGCGCCGGGCTGTCAGTCCGCGGGCGAGCACGAGCACCCCGATGACGATGATGGCCACCGGCATCGCCCACTCGGGCAGCGGCAGACGCCTGCCACTGATCCCGATCACGCCCTCGAAGAAGATGAACCCGCCGGCGAAGAGACCGAGTGCGGAGACGATCGTCCAGAAGCCGTCGCGGGCCATCTTGGCGTTGGCGCTGCGGGTCCCGTAGAGGAGCATCCCGATGCCGCTTCCGCCCGGGCCGACCAGCGCCCAGGCATAGGCCCAACTCTCCCAGTGGTTCGTGGCGTTCTGGTAGAAGAGCACCAGGCCGACCATGGTCACCATGCTGCCGGCGATGACCAGCCCCTCGCCGCGCCGCTGCATCAGTCCCAGCGCCAGCAGTCCGGCGCCAGGAGCGATGACGTAGAAGGGCCACGTCGCCTCAGCGATGTCGATGTTCAGCTGCTGGCTGGCAAAGAAGATCAGCCCCACCACGATCAGAATGCCGCCCAAAACCGCCGATGCGGGGTACCCCCTGCGCGGTTCCGGCGGAGGAGAATTCGGTCCAGTCTGCTGATCGGTCATGGACTGATGCTACCGCCGGGCGCAAGCCCCGGTTTCACCGCGCGAGCAACGATGCGAGGACCGCCGCGTCCACGTTCCGGCCGGTCAGCACCACGGCTGCGCGGCGGCCGGCGAGCCCGCCGAGCCGCGCCCGCAGAGCGGCGATCCCCAGCGCGCCGCTTCCCTCGACCACCAGGTGGTGCACGCCCAGCGACCAGGCCATGGCATCGGCGATCTGCTCCTCGTCAACGAGCACCACTTCGTCGACGAGCTGGCGGCACATCTTCCAGGTGATGCTGTCGCGCTCGATGTTGCCGGCGACCCCGTCGGCGAGGGTCGGGGCGATCGGCATCGGCTTGGTGGAGTTCGATTCAAGGTAGGCGTACATCGGCGGTGAGGCCGATGGCTGGACCCCGACCAGGCGCAATCCCGGCTTGACCGCCTTTGCCCACAGACCGATGCCGGCGATCAGACCTCCCCCGCCGATCGGCACGACGATGGCGTCGCACTCGGGCCAGTCGTCCAGGATCTCGGCGCCGATGGTGCCCTGCCCGGCGATGACATCGGGGTCGTTGTAGGGGTGCACGTAGACAGCGATCCGCGCCGTGTCGCGGCGTCGCGCTTCGGCCTCGGCGTCGTCCGAGTCGCGGCCGAACAGTTCGACCACGCATCGGTCCGATTCGAGCGCCCGCAGGCGCTCCAGCTTGCCCGGGGATATCGCCTTGCCGACCAGCACGGTGAGCCGCATCCCGTGGCAAGCGGCTGCGGTTGCCACCGCGATCCCGTGGTTGCCGGTGCTGGCCGTCACGAGCTCCACGTCCGGCCGCTCGGCGGCGATCAGCGCCACCTTGTTGTGCGCGCCGCGAGTCTTGAAGGAGCCGTTTGGCTGGAGCAGTTCCAGCTTCAGCCGCACCTCGACGGCGCCGCTCTTGGCCGCGAGGGTCGGGGAGTCCTCGAGCGGCGTGTGCAGCGCGATCCCCTCGAGGCGCTTTCGGGCGGCGAGGATATCGGCGAGGAGGGGGTAGCGGGGCATGCGCCCTAGCCTACGGCCCCGGTCAACGGGCCGCA
>JBBEBK010000136.1:0-2225 GCA_040882375.1 Chloroflexota bacterium | reverse complement strand
CAGGACGTCGATGCGCGACCGGGCGCCCTCCCCATCGGCGGCGATCTGCCGCGCCAGGCTGCGGCAGACCGCCGCCACGCCGTGGCCCAGGGCGTCTGCCGCCTCGCTGACCGGATCGACCGGACTCCCAGGGGCCGCCCCGCTGGCGAGCAGGAAGACCGCATCGTTGGTCGAGGTGTCGCCGTCGACGCTGACCTGGTTGAAGCTGCGGTCGACCGCTGTGCGCAGGAGCTCGCCCAGGAGGGCGGGCGTCGCCTGCGCATCGGTGGTCAGCAGGGCCAGCATGGTGGCCATCCGCGGGTGGATCATGCCGGCCCCCTTCGCCATGCCGCCCACCGTCAGCGTCCGCCCATTGGCGAACTCGACCCGGACGGCAGCCTGCTTCGGCCGCGTGTCGGTGGTCATGATCGCCGTCGCGGCGGCCAAGCCGGATGCGGCGTCGGCCCCCAGCTGGAGCGCGGGGATGGCCGCCTCGATGCGGTCCACCTGGAGCCGCGACCCGATGAGGCCGGTCGAGGCCGGCAGCACCTGGCCGGGGTCGCAGCCGATGGCCCGCGCTACGGCCGCCGTCACGCACCGCGCGTCGTCGATGCCGGCGCGGGCGGTCCCGGCGTTCGCGCAGCCGGCGTTGATCACCACTGCCCGCGCGCGTCCGGCGCTCTCGGCCAGCACCTCGCGCGCCACGAGCACCGGGGCGGCGGCGAAACGGTTGGTGGTGAAGACGGCGGCGGCCGCGGCGGCGGCGCCGCTGGTGGCAACCCCCGCGAGGTCGGGGGCCGGTCGCGTGCGCAGACCGGCGGTGGCGGCCCCCGCCACGAACCCGGCCGCGGCGGTCACGCCGCCCTCGATCGGTGTCACGCTGAACGGCCTCACGCTCATGGGTGCACCGCCACGCCCTCGAGACCGGCCGTCTCCGGCAGGCCCAGGGCCAGGTTCATGTTCTGGATCGCCTGGCCGGCGGCGCCCTTGCCCATGTTGTCGATCGCCGCCAGCACCACCGCCCGTCGCGGCCCGATGCGGACCGCATGGAGGAAGGCGTAATTCGTGCCCCAGGTGAGCTTCGAGGAGGGCGAGACGTCGAGGACATGGACGAACAGCGCCTGCGCGTAGGCGTCGCACAGGAGTGCGGTCAGCGCGTCCGAGCTGGTCTCCTCGGCGAGCTCCACGTGGCAGGTGGCCAGGATCCCGCGCAGCTGCGGCACCAGGTGCGGCACGAACGTGACCGATGGCTCCGCCAGGCCGGCGGCCTGCAGCCCCTGCACGATCTCGGGCAGGTGCCGATGGCCGTCGAGCCCATAGGCCCGCGTCCCGCCGTCGAGCTCGGTGAAGAGGAATGCGTCCCCGGCGCCGCGGCCGGCGCCGCTGATCCCGGACTTGGCGTCGACGACCAGGTGCCCGCCGATCAGCCCGGCCGCGGCCAGCGGCGCGAGGGCGAGCAGCGCGGCGGTCGGGTAGCAGCCGGGGTTGGCGATCAGCGTCGCCCCCGGCAGCGCGTCGCGCGCCCATTCGCTCAGCCCGTACACGGCGCGCGCCAAGGCGGACGGAGCGGGGTGCTCGAAGCCGTACCAGGCTGGGTACGCCGATGGGTCGTGCAGCCGGAGGTCGGAGCCGATGTCGACCACCGTCGTGCCGCCCGCCTCCAGCCGCACGGCCAGCTCAGCCGAATGGCCGGCAGGGAGCGCCAGGAAGGCCACCTCCACGCCCGGCGCCGGTTCGCCGCCGGAGAGCACCAGGCCAAGTGGGCCGAGATGCGGGAACTCGGCGGCCAGCGGCAAGCCCTCGCGGTCACGGGCGTGCAGCGAGGCGATCTCCACCTGCGGGTGGGCCGAGAGCAGGCGGACGAGCTCGCCGCCCGCGTAGCCACTGGCGCCGACGACCGCAGCCGAGATGCGCCGCGTCATGCCCCCGCTCCGGCCACGACCTCGGACCCGATGCCGAGGCGCTCCGCGACCGCCTGGACTGCGCCGCGCACGCGCGCTGGCGCCGTCCCGCCGATAACGTCGGCCGCCGCCAGCGCCTCCTCGACGGTGGGGACGATCGTCGGTCGATCGGCAAGCTCCGGCAGCGCGGCCCGCAGCTCGGCGTCGGTCAGCTCCGCGACGTCGAGCCCGCGCGCCTCGGCCTCCGCCACCAGCTCACCGACCCGCCGGTGGGCGGTCCGGAACGGCACGCCCTCGGCGAGCAGGCGCTCGGCGAGGCTCACCGCCAGCGCGTGGCCGGCGGTC
>JBBEBK010000135.1:9315-14349 GCA_040882375.1 Chloroflexota bacterium | reverse complement strand
ACGACATCAAGAGCCAGGTCGGCGCGACCATCACCCACCGTGTCCTGACCCGCCTCTTCATGGATCGTGGCGTGCGCATCGACCGGACCTACCAGCTGAACTTCGGAGGGAACACCGACTTCCTGAACATGCTGGAGCGCGAGCGACTGGAGTCCAAGAAGATCAGCAAGACCAACGCGGTCACCTCGATGCTCGACTACGAGATCGGCGAGGACAACGTACACGTCGGCCCTTCGGACTACGTGCCGTGGCTCCAGGACCGCAAGTGGTGCCATATCCGCATGGAGGGGACCACCTACGGCGACGTTCCGCTCAACCTGGAGCTCAAGCTCGAGGTCTGGGACTCACCGAACAGCGCAGGCGTGATCACCGATGCCATCCGCTGCCTGCGGCTCGGCCTCGATCGCGGGCTGGCGGGAACGCTGGTCGCGCCCTCGTCCTACTTCATGAAGAGCCCGCCGCGGCAGATCCATGACGACGTCGCCCGCGAGCGGGTGGAGGCCTTCATCCGCGGCGAGGACAACGAGACGCTGGTCGGGACCGAGACGCCGCCGAAGGCCACCCTGCGCAAGGCGCCGGTGAGCAGGTCGAAGGCCGCGGCCGGCGCCGGTTGAATCCCGACCCCACCGGAACGGTGACAGCCTCGTCCTCCGCGGTCGACCAGCCGGCAGGCCCAGCGCCCCAGGCTGCTTCAGGCGGATCGTCCACCTCGACGTCGGAGCGGCGGCGGGAGCTGCTGACCTACGCGGCCTACCGGGTCGCCGAGTGGATCATCAACCTGCTGCCGCGGTCGGTCGTGTTGCGCATTGCGGCGGCCGCGGGAAATGCCGCATACGACATGTCCGCGGGGAAGCGCGCCGTGGTCGGGGAGAACCTGGCCCGCGCCGCCGGTCTGCCGCCGGATCATCGCCACGTTCGCCGAGCCGCCCGGCGAGCGTTCCGCAACTACGCCAAGTACCTGGTGGACATGATGCGGCTGGCCGATCTGCGGGAGGAGGACGTCGAGCGGCTCGTCCAGATCGACAACCTGGAACTGCTGGTCGAGGCCCGCGCCGATGATCGTGGCGTCCTGTTGTGCACCGTGCACGTGGGCGGCATGGACCTCATCGCTCCGGCGCTGCACCGGCACGGCTTCGGGCTCCACGTCGTCGCCGATGACACCACCTACGGCCGCCTCTACGACCACCTGGTCGAGATCCGGGCACGTCACGGGTTGACGCTGATCGGCTGGCGGAAACTGCGCGGCCTGATCCGCGCACTGCGAAGCGGCGAGAACCTGGTCCTCTTCTGTGATGGCGGGTACCGGGCAGGCGACGTCCCGGTCGAGTTCCTCGGCGAGGCGACCACCTTCCCCTCCGGGCCGGCCGCGCTCTCGGCACGCTCCGGAGCACCGATGCTGCCGGTCGCCTGCAGCCGCCAGGCCGACGAGTCGTTCCGCACGCGCGGCCTGCCGCTGATCCGCGCGGCCAGCGATGAGCCGGCCGAGATCTATCGCGCCACCCAGGCGTTGGCGGACGCGCTGGGCGGGGTCATTGCGGCTGATCCCGGGCAGTGGTACATGTTCCGGCCGATCTGGCCCCGCACCGACGCCGACCGAGCCGCCGCTCAGGCCGCGCTCGAGATGGCGCGTCGCGGCGAGGACTGGACGAAGCGGCCGTCGTGATGCGCGGGACCCTGCTTTGGCTCGGCCTGCATGCCGCTGATCTCGTCGCGATCTCGTTGCCTCGCCCGCTCGCGTACGCGCTGGCGGACCTGGTCGGGCGGGTGTGGCATCGACTCGCCCATGAGCGCCGGGCGCTGGTGACCGACCAGCTCGCGCGCGTCTCCGCGGCGACCGGCCGGCCGAGCCAGGGGCCCGCCCTGCGGCGGCTGGTGCGCGATGCCTTTGTGGCCCACGCCCGCTACTACCTCGAGGTGCTGCGCATCCCGCACTACTCGGTCGAGCGGATCGGCCGCATGGTGGTCGCCGACGACTGGGACCACTGGGGACCGATCCTGCGCGACGGAGCCGTGGTCGTGACCATCCACTTCGGCAACTTCGAGCCGTACGGGACCTTTCTGGCGTCGAACGGGATCCATGCGGTCGTGCCGATGGAGGTGCTGAAGCCTCGCGAGCTCAACGAGTTCATGACGGCCCGGCGCGCGACGGGACGCGGAGTCACGCTGATCCCGCTCGAGAAGTCGCGCCGCCCGATGATCGCCGCGCTGCGCGCGGGCACCATGGTGGCGCTCGCCGGCGACCGCGATCTCGTCGGGAACGGGCTGCCGGCGACACTCTTCGGCCACCCGACCACGCTGCCGTCCGGCCCCGCTGCGCTCTCGCTGCTGACCGGTCGGCCGCTGGTGGCAGCGGCCTGCTGGCGCGTCGGGCCGGAGCGCTTCCGGGGGCGCGCCTGGCCGGTGGAGGCTCCACTCACCGGCGACCGACAACAGGACGTGGCCGCCCTCACCGACGCCATGGCGCGGCGCTTCGAAGAGGCGATTGCGCCCATGCCCGAGCAGTGGTGGGCGACCTTTCAGCCGCTCTGGCCCGATCTTCCTGACGGGGAGGCGCAATGAACCCCGGAGCGGCGCGCCGGCCGCGCGGCGGCGAACCACGCGGACGCGCGGACATGCATCTGCACACGCTCTACTCTGATGGGACGATGGGCGTCGGCGACCTCCTGGACCATGTCGAGCGGAACACGACCCTCGACCTGGTCGCGATCACCGATCACGAGCGCATCGACGGGGCGCTGCGCGCGAGAGAGATCGCCGAGGCCGGTGGCTACAGCTTCGATGTCGTGGTCGGGGAGGAGATCACCACGCGCCGTGGGCATATCCTGGGGCTCTTCCTGACGACACGCATCCCCGCACTCCGTCCGCTCGAGGAGACGATCGAGCGGATTCACGCCCAGGGCGGGATCGCGGTGGCGGCGCATCCGATGGCACCCCTCACTCCCAGCCTTGGCCACCGCAGCCTGGTACGGCTGCATCACGACCCCGATCCGGACCACCACCTCGACGCCATCGAGTTGATGAACCCGAGTGTCGCCGGCCGGGTGCGACACGGTCGCCGACGGCGGGTCAACGAGGAGCTCCTCGAGCTGGCGCCGCTCGGGAACTCGGACGCGCACGTCGTCGAGGGGATCGGCAGCGGCTGGACCTGGTTCCCCGGCGTCACCGCCGACGACTACCAGGCTGCCATCACCGCCAAGACGACCGAGCCCGATGGTGCCTATTGGACGCACTGGCACAACGTGACGGTCTACGGCCGACAGCTGATCGCGAAGGCGCGCCACGTCCGCCATACGCTGCGTCCCTCCGGAGAATGGCGGTGACGCCGATGAAGATCGGGATCGTCAGCCCGTACGGGTACCCGCATCCGGGTGGTGTCAACGAGCACGTTCGACACACGTACGACGCCATGCTGCGGATGGGCCACGACGTGTGGATCATCACCAGCAAGTACGGCAAGCAGCGGGCCGACGAAGGGCATGTCATCCGGCTCGGGACCGGCTACGCCTTCCCCGCCAACGGCAGCATGGGGCGCGTCACGCTGAGCTGGCGCTTCAAGCAGCGGGCGCGGGATCTGCTCGCCGAGCATCGCTTCGACGTGCTCCACTTCCACGAGCCGTTCGTCCCGTTCCTGTCGCCGACCGTCCTCGATCAGTCGACCACGGTGAACGTCGCCACCTTCCACGCATTCGGCGGCTTCTCGCCGTCGTACTGGGTCGGGAAGCGCTTCGCCGGCCGCCTCGCCGCCAAGCTGCACGGCCGCATCGCGGTGAGCGGGGCGGCGCGGCACTTCTCCAGCCGGTACTTCCCCGGTGACTACCAGATCATCCCCAACGGGGTCGACCTGGACCGATTCGCCCATGCCGAACCGTTCGAGGAGCTGCGCGACGGCACCATCAACATCCTCTTCGTCGGGCGCTTCGAGGAGCGGAAGGGCCTCATCCACCTGCTCAAGGCCTATCACCGCCTCCGCAAGCGCCACGTCGATGCGCGGTTGCTGATCATCGGCAGCGGGCCGAAAGCGCGCGAGTATCGCCGCTATGTCGGGCTGCGCCAGATCCGCGACGTCGAGTTCCTGGGGCGCGTCCCCGACGATGCCAAGGCTCGCTACTTCGCGAGCGCCGACATCTTCTGTGCCCCGGCGACCGGCCAGGAGAGCTTCGGCATCGTCCTGCTGGAGGCGATGGCCGCCGGGGTGCCGATCGTGGCATCCGACATCCACGGCTACAAGAACGTGGTCCAGCGGGGCGTACAGGGTCTGCTGGTGGAGCCGCGCAACCACCGGGCGCTGGCGGCGGCGCTCTACGGACTTGCATCGGACGCGGATCTCCGCCACCGGATGGGCGAGGCCGGCCGTGCCAGGGCACCGGAGTACTCGTGGGACCGGGTGACCGAGCAGATCGTCGAGTTCTATCTCACGTCGCGCGAGCGGGCCCTGGCGGCCGGCATGGTCGAGCCCCGCTAGCCCAGCTCCGACTGGTCGAGTGGCTTGCGGTAGACCCGTTCTCGGCGCGCGACCCGGAAGCCGGCCCGCTCGTAGATCCCCAGCGCGCCGTGCGGGTTCTCGACATCGACGCCGAGCGACGCGCTGGTCATGCCGGCCTTGTGCAGGACGTTGAGGCTGGCCAGCACCAGCGCCTGTCCCATCCCCTGCCGCCGCCACGCCTTCCGCACGCCGACCGAGTTGACCCGTCCGCGCAGCATCCCGAGCTCCGCGTTGGCCTGCGCGTTGATGCGGTTGAGCACCTGGCCGACAATCTCGTCGCCGTGCCAGGCGACGACCCAAAGCGACCGGTCGTGGGTCGGGTCGGCGCGGAAGCGTGCGAATGCCTCCTCCGTGCCGTCGATGGCGCCCCAGTGGTCGCTGAAGGCCTCGACCTCGAGTTCCCAGATGGCGCGCAGGTCGGCCTCGCTCGCCGGGCGGATCTCGACCCCGTCGGGCAGCGCGAAATCGGGAACCTCATCCAGCGTGGCTCGGGTCATGTCGAACGCGTAGCGGGCGACCCGGTACCCATTGCCCTCCAGCAGAGCGAGCCG
>JBBEBK010000135.1:0-9215 GCA_040882375.1 Chloroflexota bacterium | reverse complement strand
GCCGCCGCCAGGACGGGTGCACCTGACCCCAGACGTTGTAGTTGCGGCCGCCGTCGTTGTCCAGCTCCCAGCCGGCCTCGACATGCGCCACGAGCGAGCCGTCGACTTCTGCGAGCAGCAGGTCCTCGGTCGGGTCCATCCGGGAGGGATGATCGAGCCAGGTGCCGACCTGCGCCGCCGAGAGGCGGAACTCGATACCGTCGGCCTGGAAGCCCGCGTTGTCCAGATCGGCCAAGGCGGCATCGTCCGCCGGCCGCTGGAGGCGGCGGAAGCGCAGCCCCGGGATCGGCGGCACGTAGGGCAGCTCGACCGTCATCGATCGAGCACCAGCGGCCTGCGATAGGCGGCTGAGCGCATGTCCACCTCGAAGCCGCACTCGGTGTAGAGGCGCAGCGCGTCGTTGGCATTGTCGGCATCGACGCCGAGGCCGGCGCAGGTCATCCCACGCTCCCGCAGCAGCGCCACCGAGCGCATGACCAGGGCGCGCGCCAGGCCCCGACGTCGCCACGCCCGGCGCACAAAGACGCTGTCGAGCCAGCCGCGCTGCCGCCCCAGGGCGGCGTTCTCCGCCTCGTTGATCGAGTTGACGACACCGCCGGCGATCTCGTCGCCGTCCCAGGCCACGACCAGCAGGTCGCGATCGAACTTCGGATCGTTGCGCCATGCGTCGAACCGAGCTTCGGAGCCATCGAATCCGCCCCAGTGGTCGGCGAACGCCTCGACGTCCGCGTCCCACAGTTGGCGGAGCTGGTCCTCCCGCACGGGACGCACCTCGATACCGGTCGGCATCGGCGGCAGGATGATCCCGTCGAGGTTAGGGCGCTCCATGTCGAAGAAGTAGCGCGCTCGCTGATAGCCCTCCTGCTCGATGAGGGCAACCTTGCCGACCCGACGGTCCGGGCACCAGGTGCCGAGAACCACCGGGCGCTCGGCCGGCTGCTCCGCCAGGCGTGCGGCAGCGAGCTCCTCGCCGAGGCGCAGCAACCAGCGCCCGATCCCGCGACGGCGGACGTCGGGATGGAGGGCGCAAGCGAGGCGGAACTCCCGGAGGCCATCGGTGGTGTCGACCCATTCCAGCTCGGACTCCCCGACGATCCGGCCGCCGAGCTCCAGGACGAGCACATCCCGCTCCGCGTCGAATCCCGCGGTTGGGCGGGCGAACCAGTTCTCGACTTCGTCCGCGGTCACGCGCCACGGGAGCCCGTCCGCGTCGTTGTCGGCGTTGAGAAGGTCGGCGATTGCCGGGCCGTCCCCGCGCCGGTAGGGGCGCAGGACGAGTCCGTCGATCGTTGGACGGACCGTGTCGGCGGCGGCGCGCGTGTGACTCATCGGTGATCCTCCATGGGCTTGCGGTATGCAACCGCGCGCGAATGGACCGCGAAGCCGGCCCGCTCGTAGACGCCCAGCGCTCCGGTCGGGTTATCGGCATCGACGCCGAGCCACGCGCTGGTCATGCCGCGGTCCCGGAGAAGGACCAGGCTGCGCGCCACGAGGGCCGCGGCGAGCCCGCGCCTACGCCACGCCCGACGCACGAAGACACTGCCCAGCAGCCCACGCTGGCGGTCAAGCGCCTCGTTCTCGTGCTTGTCGATCTCGTTGATCACGGCACCGGCAATCTCGTCTCCATCCCAGGCGATGAGGAACAGGGACGGGTCGAAATCCGGCTGGTCGAGCCACTCTTCGAAGCTCGCGTCCGAGGCGTCAAAGCCGCCCCAGTGGTCCATGAAGGCCTCCGAATCGGCGTCGAAGACGCGACGGTAGCCGTCACGATCTGTTACCGGCCGCAGCGCGAGTCCTTCGGGCAGCGGCGGGACCTCGATATTCTGGAGGGCGGGCCGCAGCATGTCGAAGAAGTAGCGCACCGGGTGGTAGCCGTTCGCCAGCACGAGCGCCACCGCGCCTGGCCGTCGCTCATCGGCGAAGGTACCCATCACCCGTTCCCGATCGGTGTCGTGTGCCGCCGCCACACCGCGCAGGTGCGCTTCGTTCCGAGCGAGGATCGCGGTACCGATGCCACGGCGGCGCCATGCCGGGTGCACGTGTCCCCGGGTGACGTACTCGCGCAGGCCGTCGGTCGTGTCGACCCAGAAGGCCCAGCCGTAGCCCACCACCTCGCCGCCCACCTCGGCCAACACCAGGTCGTTGGCAGGATCGAAGTGCTCGCTCGGATGGCTCAACCAGGTGGTGAGCCCGGCGGAGGACATCCGCTCGTCGATCTCATCGGCCTCGTTGGACGCGGTGAAGACGCGCAGCATCTCCGGCACGTCGGAGAGGCCGGCGTAGCGACGCAGGACGAGGCCGGGGGGTGGAGCACGCATCGGGTCAGCCTACTCGCTTGAGCTTGCCGGTCCGCTTGGCGTAGCGCTCGGCACGGCCGAATGCCCAGAGCCCCAGCGGAATGAAGACGATCCCCATCAGGGCCAGCGGCCACACGTCCCGGAGCAGCTCATTGATGCCCACACCGTCGATCAGCCCCGCACGCACGCCGTCGAGGACATACGTCGCGGGTGAGAAGTTCGAGGCCACCTGCATCCAGCCGGGCAGCACGTCGATGCTGTAGTAGACGCCGCTGATCAACAGCAGCACCGACTGCAGCACGAAGGTCATCTGCGCCCCGCGCTCGACGTACATGAGCGGCAGGATGGCGGTCATGATCCCGATCCCGATGAACGAGACCGAGCCGAGCACCATGAAGACCGCCGCGGTCCCGAAGTTGGCCTGGCTCAGGTCGAGTTCGAAGAAGAGCGCGAGCACGACCAGCACCACCACGGTGTGCACGAAGCCGAAGATGATCGCGTACAGCGTGGAGCCGAGCATCTGGGCATAGCGGCGCACCGGCGCCATGAACGTGTACTCCAGCGTCCCCTCCCAGCGCTCCCAGCTCACCGTCTCGGCGATGAAGCTGAAGACGACCGACAGGTAGTTCCAGAAGACGGCACCTATGACCAGCGTGAGCAGCAGTCGGGTGTCTCCCTGCCCGGCACCGATCAGGGACACGGCCAGCGCGCCCGCCACGGCATAGACCAGGAAGGCGACTTCCCAGCCCCAGTAGCGCTTGGTCAGGTTGAAGTTCCGCTCGACGAAGGCGAAGGACGCCTTCAGTTCGCGGGTCATCAGGGTCATGGCTCTAGCCCTCGTCGTTGTCTTCGTTCTCGTTGTCGATGTCGTCGTCCAGGGAGCGCCCGGTGAAGGTCATGAAGACGCTCTCCATGGTCGGCTCCTGTCCGTGGCGCTCCGCCACGAGGACCTTGAGCGCCTCGGGGGTGTCCTCCACCACGATCCGACCGTCGTTAATGATCGCGATCCGGTCGCACAGCCGATCGGCCTCCGCCAGGTCGTGCGTGGTGAGCACGATCGTGGCGTCGTGCCCGTCGCGCAGGTCCTCGATGAAGGTCTGCACGTCCAGCTTCGAGCGTGGGTCGAGGCCGGTGGTCGGCTCGTCCAGCAGCAGCAGGGTCGGGCTGGTCAGCAGCGCGCGCGCGATGGCGACCTTCTGCTGCATCCCCCGGCTCATCTGCTCCAGCGGACGGCCGAGCCGCTTCTCGCTGATCCCCAGCCGGGCCAGGATGGCGATCGCCTCCTGCCGCGCCGACTTCGGGTCCATGCCGTACAGCCGCGCGGCGTAGGCCAGGTTCTCGAAGGGGCTCAGCTTCTTAAAGAAGGCGGCGTCCACGCTCACCCGGTTGATGAGCCGCTTGACCGCCATCTCGTCGCGCTCGATGTCATGGCCGAACACTTCCACCTTGCCGGTATCGAGGGTCAGCAGGGTGCTGACCAGCCGGATGAAGGTGGACTTGCCGCTCCCGTTCGCGCCGAGCACGCCATAGATCTCGCCACGCCGGATGCGCAGCGAGATGTCCTTCACGGCGGTCACCGACTTGCGCTTGCGGCCGACCAGAAACCGCTTGGTGACGTGCTCGACCAGCAGGGCCGGCACGCCGCCCTCCGGCAGCGTTCGACGCGTCCGAGACGGCGCCGCCACCGGCGAGGGCTGGGGCGCGGCCACGGCCGTATCGATCTTCGGTTGTTCCAGCAGGCCGGTCATGTCGGGTTCCTCGTCGTGGTCGGGCATTGCTCGCCTCGTCCATCGGTTGCCGTTTCGGGAAAGAAGAGAGCCGCGGGTCCCAGCTGGTCCGCGGCTCCTGCGCTCGCTGCGCGAGCAACAAAAAACCGTGGACCCGATCTGGCCCACGGCTCGTGGCATTCGTTTGGCGGCCTTGCCGCCGTCTCGTCAGCTCGAGGCGGGCGCAGATCTCCCGTCGGCGTCGCCGTTGATAGGCGTCACCGTTGGGCACGCGTTGGGGGTGCTCCGGTGAAGATCCATTGCCTTACATCGGTCCTCGCGGGATGGGTGGGTGGCCGGACGGACACCACGGGACACGACTGTCCGGAGTGGCCGCCGCGGGAGTCTACGGCTGCCTCCAGCCGCCTGTCAAGCCGAGCGTGGATCGGAATGCACGGCAGGAATGTGCCAATCGGCACTCCACTCGCGGCCAGGTCGCGGTGGTACCGTCTCCGCGTTCGGCTGGAGCATGCGCAAAGGACCAACGTGCCATGACGCTCAACCGCGGGCTCCTCTTCTGGGGCCTCGCCCTCATCACCGCCGGCGCGGTCGCGCTGGCCGCTCAGCAGGGGTATCTCGACAAGGAGGCCCTCCGCGACCAGTGGCGCCTCTGGCCGGTCATCCTCATCGTGATCGGCGTATCGGTGGTCGTGTCGCGCACGCCGTTCGCGGCGGTCGGGACGATTGCCGCGGCGCTGGTGGTCGGCACCGGCGCTGGCGCGCTGATCGCAGTCGGACCGACGCTCTCGCTCAACTGCGGCGGTGCCGACCCGACAAGTCTCACCTCGCGCAGCGGCGACTTCGGGGGCAGCGCCGTGGTGGAGCTCGATTTCAACTGCGGGACGCTGAACGTCGCCATGACCGATGACTCGGCGTGGACGGTGGCCAGCGGGCAGCGGGGCGGGAATCCCGCCCGGATCACCGCCAGCGGCGACCGGCTCGAGGTCCGCTCCGCGGACAGCGGCCGCTGGTGGGACAGCGGGCGCCAGCGTTGGGAGGTCAGCCTGCCGACCGATCCGGTGTACACGCTGACCGCTTCACCCAACGCGGCCGATACGACCATCGACCTCGGCGGGGGTCACTTCACGAGCGTCTCGCTCGACCCGAATGCCGGCTCGCTGTTCCTTGACCTTACCGATGCGGAGGTGGAGCGCCTGGACCTGTCGCTGAACGCCGGTTCGGCATCGGTGATCATCGGGGCGGCGATGGAGATGCGGGGCAGCCTGAGCGTCAACGCAGGATCGATCGAGGTCTGCACGCTTGGCGGGGTCGCCGTCGAGTTCACCCTTGACTCGAACATCACCTTCTCGCACAACCTCGATGACTCGGGGCTGACGCGGGCCGGCGACACGTGGTCGACCTCCGGCTACGCCGCAGCGGTCGATCAGATCCGTCTCGAGATCAGCGGCAACGCGGGGAGCTTTACCCTGAACCCGGAAGGAGGCTGCGGATGAATCGGCGGCTGTATCGGTCCCGCCGCGAGGAGATGATCAGCGGTGTCGCGGGCGGTGTCGCGGAGTACCTGGACTTCGACCCGTCGATCGTGCGCGTGGTGTGGGCCGTTCTGGCGCTCATCACCGGGGGCGTCTTCTTCATCGTCTACATCGTGATGTGGATCGTGGTGCCGCAGGCGCCGGAGGGCCCGGAGTCGTCAGACGCCACCGGGGCCGACCCGGGAGGCGCTGCGCCATCATCGGGCTGGGTGCCGCCCTCGGGCTGGGCGGCGCAGGGCGGACGCCGGCCCCACCGACACTCAGGCGGCGGTTCGTGGATCTTCGGGCTGATCCTGATCGGTCTGGGGATCTACTTCCTCGCTCGGGAGTATCTGCCGGACATCGACGTCGATCGCCTCTGGCCGCTCGGGCTGGTGTTCCTCGGCCTGCTCTTCGTAGTGGTCGCCTTCCGTCGTCGCGATTGACGGCGCCGCTTCGCGGCGGGAGCCGAGCAGGTCGCGCCCCATCAGCGCAAAGGCGGCCGCACCCACCGAGACGAGCGTGCCGATTGCGAGCTTCAGGCTGTCGGCGGTGATGAGTTGTGCGCGCTCACCCTGGGGCGGAGACGGGAACTGGAACGCGTAGTTCCACGGGGCCAGCGCGCGGGCCGCGTTGATGTACCAGTCGGGCATGACCAGAGCGGCGCCGAGCGGGAAGACGAGCGCGCCGGCAACACCGACGGCCACCAGGAAGGCGATCGCCAGGGAGCGGTAGC
Organism: Chloroflexota bacterium; assembly: GCA_040882375.1. Lineage (GTDB taxonomy): Bacteria > Chloroflexota > Limnocylindria > QHBO01 > QHBO01 > CF-167. Next base: position 2,944 of record JBBEBK010000135.1, on the reverse strand, counting down.
CCCACGAGCGCAGCCCCTCGTCTACCACGTACGCCACCGCGATCATCGAGAAGAGGACCGCGGTGAGGTAGTGGTACTGGAAGGTGGCACGCTCGATTCGAATCCACGGCAGGTACTGGAAGGCGAATGCCGCCGCTACCATCGCCAGGGCCAGCGAGCGGCGGCGCCAGGCCATGAGAGCGCCCCACAGCACGGCCGGGACGCCGGCCCAGAACAGGATCGGATTGCCGCCGTTGTAGATGACCGCCATCTGCCGATCGTCAAAGGAGTGGCTGTAGAACCAGACCGGCTTCAGGTCGAGCGGCCAGCTCCACCATGGCGACGAGGCAGCGTGTCCGGCCTGCAGGCCGAAGTGGTAGCCGAACATCTGCGAATGCAGTTCGTCGAGCGACCAACCGTATCCCGGCCCCTGCCCGACGGTGGCGATGCCGTGACCCAGCTGCAGGTACGGGACGTAGGTCAGGAAGTAGACCAGCAACGGGATGACCAGCAGGGCTGCGCCAACCCAGGGCCAGGCGAACCCGCCAAGCTCGCCGGGGAGGTACCAGCGGCGGTCGCTGGCGTGGTCGCGCAGTGATCGCCACGCGCGGAGCACGATAAGGATCGTGGTGACGCCAAGCATCAGCCAGGCCGGCCACGCCGCCTGCGCGCCGCGGGCGAGGATCGCAAAGAGCAGTTCAACCGCGCTCCGCGGGTCGCGTCCCTCCACTGTGCCGTAGGCCATCGTGAAGGCCAGGCCGATGCCGCCCGCCACCACGCCGATGGCCGGGAGCGCCGCCAGATCGCGCCCCGTCAGGGCAACCGGGCGCTGCCAGACCAGGACGAGCGCGAGCCCGAGTGCCAGCAGGCAGACGACCAGGAAGGGCCACGGGGCACCGATCCCGGCCACCACGGTGATGAAGGCCACGCCCGCCACCAGCAGGAAGCGGCCGAGGCCGGAACGCGCCAGGACGAGGACCCAGAGGCCGAAGAGCGCGTACCAGCCGACCCACTTGCTGGCGGCCGCCAGGCCGATGAGGACGCCGACCAGCGGCAGGGCCCACCACGCGCTGCGCGTCCAGCGACCCGACCAGATCTGCCAGAAGACCAGGTATCCCGCGACGATGAAGGTGGCCACGAAGATGTCGTTCATGGCGATCCGGCTCATCACGTAGCTCATGCCGTCGATCGCCACGAAGGCGGCGGCCAGCACCGCGATCCGTCGGCGCCGGAAGAGCGTCGCGGTGAGCAGGTAGATCAGCCCGACCAGGATCGAGCCGAAGACGATCCCGGCGAGGCGCCAGGCGAAGGCATTGCTGCCCGCGTCGATCGCCACCAGCTCACCGCCGTCGGCCGTGCCGGTCGAGACGATCAGGCGGCCGTGGTCATCGCCCTCGGCGTGGTCGGAGATGTCGAAGCCCAGGACCAGCGGCTCACCGGGGAGCGGGCTCGTGTCGTACGCGGCAAAGCCCACGCTCTGCGAGCCACCGTTGCCGTGCGGCATGACCGTCCACGCCTCGGCCTCCCCGGTCGCGGGATCGATCCCCGCGACATAGACGATGTTGGCAACCCACTGCCAGCCGATCACCCGCGGCGTACCCGGCAGCGGCACGGTATCGATCTCGGAGAGCTTCTCGTCGAAGACGGTCAGGCCCCCGGCGACCGGGCCGTGCTCGTCGTCGGCGGGGAGCGGGCCCAACGGGACCCAGACCTGCGTGTCGTTGCCCCGTGCCTGGACCATGATCGGTCCGGTGGGAGGCGAACGCAGGATCACTTGCCCGTCGCTGCCGATCAACCCGGTGTCGAGCTGGAGGGAGGCGGCGTCGAGCGCGACCAGGCTGCCGCGCTCCGGGTCGATGGCGACCACGCGGGCCGGCGCGCCGTCTTCGCCCGAGCCGGCTGGCACGTAGCCGATGCCGCTCGCAACCAGGCTGGAGACGGCGATCTGCGCGCCGGTCTCGCGCTCCAGCTCGGCGATCCCATCGGTACCGCGGAAGAGGATGATCGGCTGCCCCTGCGGCACCACGATCTCGAGGACGCCGGCCAGCCCGGTCTCGATCTGCGCGACGCCCGGCGGCGGACCTCGTTCACCGAGCTGGCCGAGGAAGGCGGTCAGGTCGAAGACCGATACGGTGCCGTTGTCGGCCAGCCCGACGAGCAGCCGGTTGGCGTCCTCGTCGTACGCCAGGCTGGCCACCGACCCGCTGACCGTCCAGCTCGACACGACCGTCCCCGACGCGGCCTCGCGTGCGGTGATCGTCTCGCCCCCGGCCGCGGTGAAGACCATCGATGCGAGGCGTCCCTCGGCGCTGCGCTGCGGCACGACCGCCAGCGTGGTGGCCGGCGCGTCGAGCTCGGTCGTGCCGAGCACCCTGTTCGGGTCGGCCACCGCGATCCCGGCGGCGATCAGGTACTTCGCCAGCGGGGGATGCGTCCACTCGTACGTGTCGCGGGTCCACCCCTCCTGCCAGTCGGCGAGCATCTCGGTCGCCGTCCTGGCGTGATAGACCTCGTCGAAATGGAAGTGGCGCGGGAAGTCGAGGCGCCAGAGGCGGAAGACGAGGGCGAACAGCACGAGGCCGAGAAGCAGCAGCGCATCGCGACGGTCGAGGCGCCGGGGCGGCTGTGCGAGGTACGGATCGGCCGGGTCGCGGCGCAGCCAGTGCCGCAGCCGTGAGCGCAGCGCGGGGCGCTCAGCATGGATCGGCGCTTCAACCGCAATGGGCGGCGCCGCGGGCTCGCGGATTGGAGGGGTGCTCGAATCGAGCGGCGAGGCCGTCCGCATCGGGGCGAGCACGACCTCGCCGGCGCGGATCGCCATCGCGGCCGACTGCACCAACAGCCACGCCAGCACGACAACGATCCCGGCAGACAGCAGGTAGATGCCGGTGTCATTGAAGACGAACTGCGCCAGGAACGGTTCTCGCGGCATGGGGGCTCCGTTCAGCCCCGGATTCATCACGTT
>JBBEBK010000134.1:0-14414 GCA_040882375.1 Chloroflexota bacterium | reverse complement strand
GGGCCACGCCACGCTGGACATGGTCAAGCGCTACGTGGCGCTGGCGGACACCGACCTAGCTGCTCGCCATCGCGCTGCTTCGCCAGCGGACCATCTCATGCGCGCTGGCGCGTCATCGACCCGCTGAGACTTAGCGCGGGGCCCTCCGATACGCTCCATGGCGGAAGGCGGCCCGGCGCCGCCTAATCCGCTCGGCTGGATCCGAAACACCCGACCCTGTCGACCATAGAACGGGCAGGTCGATGGCTTGCTGAAGGAGACCGACCGATGAGCGGGTGCACGTCGTGGGCAGACAAACAGGCGGACGTTGCCCGGCCCCTGGGCTCAGCTCGGCGAGACCGTTCCCTCGAGATCCTCGACGCGGCGGGGCGGGGCCATCTCGAGCGCCAACTGCTCCGTACCATCCTCACCGTCCTCTGGGTGGAAGTCGGTGTCCACCACTCTCACGATCTCTTCGGCGACGTAGAGCCTGTACCTTTGGCGCCCGGTGATCTCGCGCACGATCCCCGCCGCTTCCAGTTTCGCGATCGTCTTGGTCGCTGCCGGTCGCGTCACGCCGAGCACCTCCGCAGCTCGCGGAATGGTGATGGCCACCGCCGAGAACAGTTCGTCCAGCAGCTTGATCGGCATAGCCGATCCACGGGCGGTCATGAGCTTGGCGGAATACTGATCACGCAGTTCCAGGAGTCGAGCCCCCCGCTTGACGGCGTCCTCCGCCTGATCGGCCACGCCGGTAAGGAAGAACTCGACCCAGGGCTCCCAGCTGCCCGTCTGGCTGACGCTCAGGAGCAGCGAGTAGTAGTCGGCGCGGTTCCGGTCGAAGAACGCGCTTAGGTACAGGAGCGGCTGCGGCAGGATTCTCTGCTTCACCAGAAGCAGGCTGATCAGGAGGCGTCCGACGCGGCCATTTCCATCGCCGAAGGGGTGAATGGCCTCGAACTGGTAGTGGATGATGGCCAAGCGGACCAGGTCCGGCAGTTTGGTGTCGGCGTGGAGGTAGGTCTCGAAGTCTTCCATGGCGCGCCGCATCTGCACGGGAGGCGGCGGCACGAAGATCGCGTCCTCAATTTTCGACCCTGGCCGGCCGATATGGTTCTGATAGGTCCGAAACTCGCCGGGCGTTCGCTCATGACCGCGCACGCCGGTCATGAGGATCCGGTGAAGCTCCCGCATCAGGCGCAGGCTGAGCGGCAATGTCTGCTCTGGGGAGAGACCCCAGTTGAGCGCCCGAACGTAGTTCGAGACCTCCAGAACATCCGAAGGCCCCGCCGGTGGGCGTGCAGCTGCTTCGAAGGCAACGAGATCGCTGAGCGATGCTTCGGTCCCCTCAATGCGGCTCGATAGCACCGCCTCGCGGCGGACGAATGGCCCAATCAGGACGTATGGATTCGGGAGTCGCATGCCGATTCCGCCCAGCAGCCCCAGCGCTCGCTCAGCCTGGCCGTTGAGAACGAACAACTCGCCGCGAGGGTCGATTGACGGCGGCAGCGGTGGCGGAACGTAGGCCCAGACGCCGGTCGGGAGGCCAAGGAGGTGATGCTGTTGCTCAACACTGAACTCTGGTCGCTGCACGTATGGCTCGCTATCTGGGTTCCGTTACTAACGAAACAAATCACCAGCATCGTAACATAAGGCACGTTGGAGTGAATGATGCGTTTCGTAAGCCGGCAGCGTTCTGATCCCCCAACATGCGCGCCGTCCTACATCGTCCGACGGCGCGTCCCCCGAATAGCGTCGTAACGAAACAGATGTGCAACATCGCACGCGCTAACGAACCCTTAGCCTGTGCGGCTATCGTTACGGGAAGACCGGACGGCTGGAAGATCTGGAGCCCCCGCCCCGCGACGCCGGCGAGTATCCACGACATCCTGACGCCTGACCAGGACGTCAATCGAGTGGCGCGATCGGTGGCAGCAGATCCTCTAGTTGATCGCGCCCCCGATTCGCGAGCGCTGGCCCGCCCGCAGCTCCGAAAGCCTCGCGCCGCGCAACTCGGACAGGAGCGCCTCCTGGGCCGCGACGAAGACGTGATGGACCGCGCACTGCTCGCCGCCCGCGGACCGGCAAGCCCCGACGCGCAGGACGCAGTTGGTGGTCCGGCTGTCCCCCTCGACCGCCTCGATGATCTCCAGCAGCGCGATCGTGTCGGCTGGCCGCGCGAGTCGGTAGCCGCCGGTCCGTCCCGGGCGAGCCTGGACGAGTTCGGCGCGCGCCAGGTCGCCGAGCACCTCGGTCACGAACCGGGCAGGAATGGTGACCTCCTCGGCCAGGGCGCGCGCACTGCGCACCTCGCCCGGCGGAAGATCGGACAGCGCGAACATGGCGCGCACCGCGTAGTCGCCCCGCCGGGTCAGCTGTAACCGCATCGGATCACACTCATCGGTTCGTCATCGTCACCTCTGTGGAGATGGTTCCCGGCGCGACAGCGATTGGATCGGGCCAAACATCCCTGAAGACACGGGACATTCGGCCCGTGGCCCGCGCCGCCGCACCCACGAAACTCCACACTGACTTGGTGCGAGTTTATCCCACCGTTTTCCTTTTGGGAGGGTGACATGCGGAGCAACTTCCGGCTGATCGCGATCGGTGCCATCGTCGTCAGCCTTGTCGGCGGAATCCTGATCGGCCGCTTCAGTGGCGGCCTGGGCGGCGGCGGCGCGCTGGCCGAGATCGCCGCGGACCGTGGTCTCACCGTCGAGCAGGCGACCGGGGCGCTGAAGGCGTTCACGGCCCCCGGCGAGTGGGACCCCTACATCCTCGTCTCATCCGGCGGACACTCGGGCCAGCTCCACCTGGTCGGTGTGCCGTCGATGCGGCTGCTCAAGACGATCCCGGTCTTTACGCCCGAATCGTGGTCCGGCTACGGCCAGGGCGCTGACTGGAGCGAGGGGATCCTCGCCGAGGGATCCACCGACAAGCAGGCCGCCGAACTCGCGTGGGGCGATACCCACCACCCCGCGCTGTCGGAGACAGCTGGCGCCTATGACGGGCGCTTCGTCTACATCAACGACCGCGCCAACGGACGCCTGGGGATGGTCGATCTGCGCGACTTCAAGGTGAAGCAGATCCTCGACCTGCCCAACATGCAGACCAGCCACGGCGGTGTCTTCGCAACGCCGAACACCGAGTACGTGCACATCTCGAGCATGACCCCCATGCCCCAGACCGATGACGGCTACGCCCCGCTCGAGGACTATGCCGAGGACTACCGCGGCATCTCGACCTGGGTGGCGATCGACCCTGAGACCGGACGTGCCGACCTTGACGACTCCTTCCAGATCGAGCTGCCGCCGTATACCCAGGATCTCGCCGACGCCGGCAAGCTGGCGAGCGATGGCTGGGCCTTCATCAACAGCTACAACAGCGAGATGGCGGTCGGCGGGAACATGGAGGGCGGCCAGCCGATCGAGGTCGGCGCCTCGCAGCGCGACTTCGACTACATGCACATCATCAACTGGAAGAAGGCGGCCGAAGTGGCCGCACAGGCGGGTAAGACCGAGATGCGCAACGGCGTCCGCGTCATCTCGCTCGACACGGCGATCGAGGAGGGGCTCCTCTACTTTGCCCCCGAGCCGCGCAGCCCGCACGGCGTCGACGTGGACCCGACCGGCAACTACATCACCGTCGGCGGCAAGCTCGATCCGCACGTCACCATCTACGACATCGAGCTGATCGAAAAGGCCATCGCCGAGGAGAACTTCGACGGGACCGATGAGTACGGTGTGCCGATCCTGAAGTTCGACGCGGTGGTCGCCGGCTCGGTGGAGGTGGGCCTCGGCCCGCTGCACACCCAGTACGACGGCCGCGGTCACGGCTACGTCAGCCTCTTCCTCGACAGCGCCATCGCCGAGTTCAGCCTTGGTCCGAAGGCGGGCATCCCCGAGAGCGAGGCCTTCCAGCTCGTCGACAAGGTCCAGGTCAACTACAACGTCGGGCACCTGGCGACAACCGAGGGCGACACTGTGGCCGCCGACGGCCAATACCTGGTGGCACTCAACAAGTGGTCGGTCGACCGATTCCCGGTGATCGGTACGCTCAAGCCACAGAACTTCCAGCTGATCGACCTGACCGACGAGAAGATGAGCGTGCTGGCCGACATGCCGATCGGCTTCGGCGAGCCGCACTACGTTCAGATCATCAAGGCCGAGCGGCTGGTCAACGCGATCGACACGTACCAGCCAGGGACCGATCCACTCACCTTCGCGCACTCGAGCGTGGCTACGGCCGCGGGAGAGGAACGGGTCGAGCGCGATGGCGATACGCTGCACGTGTACATGACCACCGTGCGCAGCCACTTCACCCCGGACATTATCCGGGCGAAGGCCGGTGACCATGTCGTGATGCACTTGACCAACATCGAGACGCTGCCGGATGCCACGCACGGGTTCGCGATCCCGGGCTATAACATCCAGGCCAGCCTCGATCCGGGCGAGGTGGTCACGGTCGAGTTCGATGCGACCAAGACCGGCTCCTTCGCCTTCTACTGCACCGAGTTCTGCTCGGCGCTGCACCTGGAGATGCAGGGCTGGCTCCTGATCGAGCCGTAAGGCCGATAACCTGATCCGGGCTGCCGTTGACCGCCGACGGCGGCCCGGATACCTACCGTCACATGCTTGGAGGTCATGGATGAAGTTCCCCGTTCGAGCGCTGGCCCTGGCCGGCGTCCTGGTCATCGCGATCGTGCTCGCCGCGTGCGGCAGCAGCAGTCCCTCCCAATCCCCGACGAGGGTCGAGGTCTCGGCCAAGGAATTCATGTTTGAACCTGATCCGATCGTCGTCCCGGCCAACCAGATCATCGAGATCGTGCTGACCAATGATGGGGTCGTGGAGCACGACCTGACCATCGAATCCCTCGGCTTCGCGTTGACGGTCGCCATCGGCGAGACAAAGACCGGCCAGATCGGTCCGCTCGAGCCGGGCACCTACGAGGTCCACTGCGCGGTCGTCGGTCACAAGGAAGCCGGCATGACCACCACCCTGACGGTCGAGTAGATGGGCGCAGCCACCCCGGGTGTCGGTCCGATCACCCGATCCGGGTGGCGCACGTGGCTGGGCGGCGGGCTCGGACCGCCGCTCGCCACGCTGGTCGGGTCGACGATCCTGCTGGTCGCCGCGGTCGTTCCCGTCTGGATCTCGCAGCTCCGGGCGCCGCAGTATCCCAAGGGCCTGTGGCTATGGGTCTATGGCGGCCGCGTTGACGGCGACCTTCGCGAGATCAACGGCCTGAATCACTACATCGGGATGCGGACCATCGATCCGGCAAATGTGCCGGAGTTGATCCTGTGGGCACCGATGATCATCGGGCTCTCGCTGGCGCTCAGCCTGGCCGTCTTCCAGCGCGGATGGTTCGGGCGGTTGGCGCTCATCGGGCTCTGGCTCGCACCGCTGGGAATCCTCGCCGACATCCAGCGCTGGCTGGCCATCTTCGGGCAGAATCTCGACTCGCAGGCCGCGCTGCGGCTCGATCCGTTCATCCCGTGGGTGATCGGCCCGACCGAGGTATGGAACTTCGACATCGTGGCCTTCCCCGGCCCCGCGCTGATCCTGCTCCTGCTCGTGGCGCTGCTGGCGACCCTCGCGCGAAGGCTTCCGCTCCCGTCGCGGACCGTCCAGCTGGCCTCCACCGTGGCCGCGCTCGGCGTGGTGACCCTGCTGGTCGTGTTGGTGGCAGTCCCGGCGCTTCGCCCGGCAGACGGGGCGGCGGCTGGCAACAAAGGACCGGCCGTGGCGAGCTCCTTTGATCTGGCAGCCGCGGTGGCCGGCGCAGACCCCGGCGCGACCGTGCGCGTCCCGGAGGGGACCTACCGGGTCAACCTGGAGATCGACAGGCCGCTCACCCTGGTGGCTGTCGGTGAGGTGGTCCTCGACGGCGGAGGACGGGGAACGGTGATCACCATCACCGCCCCGGACGTGACCGTCCGGGGCTTTCGCGTTCAGGGGAGCGGCGGCCAGGTCGAGGAGGGAGCCGGCGTGAAAGTGCTGGCCGACCGGGCGACCGTGGAGGGGAACCGATTCGAGCAGGTGTACGTGGCCGTCAGCGTGCAGGGTGCGTCCGACGCCGACATCATCGGCAACGTGATCGTCGGACTCGGGCAGGTGACCGCCGGCGCCGAGCACGCCAATGCGGCCGTCCCGATCCCCTCCGCGGCCGCCACCCTGGATCCGAGCGACCCGCACGCAGGCCACGTAAGCGGCTCCGGCCCGGGCGCGCAGGGTGACGGGATCAGCCTGTGGAACGCGGGGCGGGTGCTCATCCGCGACAACGACGTCCGCGAGGTCCGCGATGCGATCTATCTCGCGTACGCCACCGACGTGCTGATCGACACGAACCGCCTGCTTCACAGCCGCTACGCCGTGCACACCATGTTCGGCCGTGACATCACGCTCTTCGGCAACTTGGCCACCGATAACCTGTCGGGGATGGTGATGATGAACACCGATGCGGTCACCGTTGGCCGTAACGTGATCACCGACAGCCGCTCGTCGGGGACGGGCTACGGGATCCTGCTCAAGGACGTTCGCGGCCCGCACCTGCGCGAGAACGTGTTCGCTCGCAACCGGATCGGCCTGCAGGCCGAGGGAACGTGGCCGCAGCCGGGCGCGGAGGCGGTCGTGTACGCCAACCGATTCACCGCGAACCGCGTGGGCGTGGCGCTGATGGCGACCGCCGACCTGGCGTTCGGCGCCAACTCGTTCGACGGCAACCTGACCCAGGTGCTGGCGCTCGAGGGCGGCGTGCGGCGTCAGAACGTGTGGGCCTACCAGGGTGTTGGCAACGCCTGGAGCGACTACGCCGGATACGACGTCAACGGAGATGGGATCGGTGACGTGGCACACGTCTCCGGCGGAGCCGAGGCGGTGCTCCTGACGCAGTCTCCGGCCCTTGAGCTGCTGACCACCAGCCCCGCCTTCCATCTGATGGCCGCATCTCAGGTCTGGTGGTCGGCGAATTTCGAGCCGACGGTGATCGACCTGCGCCCGATGACCACCGATGTGGCACCCCTGGCGGCGCGGGCGTCCCCGGGGGCCGCCCAGGCCGCCTGGCTCGCCTTCGGCGGCCTGCTGGTGCTGCCGAGCGTTGCCGCAGCGCGGCGCATGCGGGACACGACCACTCGTGCTCGCTGAGGGCCTCCGCGCCGAGGCGTCCGCGACCATCCCGGCCCCGGATGATGTCGTGCGCGCCACGGTGCGCGCCCTGGGCAAACGCTACGGTCGCCACGTCGCGCTCGACGGGGTCAGCTTCGAGCTCGCCGCCGGCGAGGTGGTGGGGGTGGTCGGTCCGAACGCGGCGGGCAAGTCGACCCTGCTGGCCTGCCTGGCCGGCACGGCCCGCCACGAGGGCAGCGCCACGGCCCATGGGCGCGTGGCCTTCCTGCCGCAGCGCGCCCAACTGCCCGGCCCCGCGACCGTCGCGGAGGTGCTCTCCCTGTTCTCGGCGCTGCGCCCGGAGGGCGCCGATGTGGCCGAGCTGCCCGCGGACTTCGTGCCCGCCGCCGACCGCCGCGTATCGCAGCTGTCCGGCGGCCAGCGACAGCGCGTGGCTCTGGCCGCGGTGCTCGGCGGTGCGCCGGACCTGATCCTGCTCGACGAACCGACCGCCAACCTCGACCCGCCCAGCCGAGAAACCTTCTTCACCGCGGTGGAGGCGCACCGCGCCAACGGGGCCGCGGTGCTGATCGCCTCCCCGGTTGCGGTCGACGTACTGACCGGGGTGGATCGCGTGCTGGTCCTCGAGGCGGGCCGCCTGGTCGAGGATCGGGCAGCGCCGGAGTACCTGGCCAGCCTGGAGATGACGATCTGGGTTCGGCTGGTCCCAGGCAGGTCGGCGGAGACGCTCGGCGCCCTGCCGGGCGTGCGTCGAACCGCTGAGCGCGGGCAGTGGATCGAGGTGGACACCATTGAGGCGTCGTCCCTGCCTCTGCTCGAGGCCCTCCGCGCGGCCGGGATTGGGGCGGATGAGATCCGGATCGGCATGCAGAGCGGTGCGCGGTCGCCGGGGCGCGAGTCGTGATCGCCGACCGCGCACACAGATCCGACCCGCTGCTGGCCCTCACCGTCTTCGAGGCGCGCGTCATCCTGCGTGGCCGCGGCGCCGTGGTCGGGATGATCGGCTATGCCGCGGCGAGCGTGATCGTCACCCTGCTCGGGCTGACCTCGTTCCGCCAGCTCGGCTTCGGGTCGGTCGGGCCGGCTGCCGTGGCGCTGCTCAACCTGGCGCTGCTGCTGCCGACCGCCCAGGGGATGGTGGTCGGCGCGATGACGCTCGCCGGCGAGCGCGAGGGCGCGTTCCTCACCATGCTGCGGGCGCAGGGTGTCGCGCCGCTGGGCCTGGTCACCGCAACCTGGCTGTCGGTCACCCTCTCGGCCGTCCTCTCGCTCATGCTTGGCTTCGGCCTGTCGTCGGCCATCCTGGCGTCCGCCGTCCCGCTCTCCGACCTGGTCGGCTTCGCCGGCCTCTTCGCGGTGGCCGTTGGCGTCGCCGCGGCCGCGGCTGCCCTCGGCACGCTGATCGGCACGCTGGCCGAGACGCGTCTGCAGGCCGGGTTGGCCGCGGTGGCCGTCTGGTTTGCGGTCGCCATCGGCCTTGACCTGCTCGTGCTGGGGATGGGTGCCTTCGCCCGCGTCGGTGAGGTCGCCCTGGTCGGGGCGGTCCTGGCCAATCCGCTCGAGACCGGACGCGTCCTGGCGCTGCTGGCGATCGACGGTGGTGCCGCTTCGCTCGGGCCGGCGGGTGGCTTCGTGGTGACCCAGTTCGGACTGGCGCCGACGATGGCGCTGCTGGCGACGGCTCTCGTGGCGTGGATCGCGGTGCCGCTCCTGCTTGCCGGCCGTCTGCTCGCCACCCGGGACACCTGAGATCGCCGTGCGACCTGCCCGCTGGCTGCTCCTCGCGGCGGCCCTGGTGGTCGGGGCGGTCCTGGTGACGCAACCACTCGGCTCGGACGAGCGCGACCGCAGCGCGGGCTTCTACCCGGTGGGAGCGGTCACCGAGGGGATCGGGATCGGCGAGCGCGCCCCGGAGCTGGAGGCCACGGTGGGTGGCGCCGTGGTGCGGCTGCAGCGTCTGGACGGCGGCCCCGCCACACTTGTCGAACTGCGCGGCGGGCCGGTCTGGGTCGTCTTCGGCACCACCTGGTGCCCGCCCTGCCGGGAGGAGGCGCCGATCCTGCGCGACGTCCTGAACGCGACTCCGGGCGGGGTGACGCTGCTGGCGGTCAGCATCCAGGAGACCGCCGAGACGGTGCGCGCCTATGCCCAGGAGGCTCGCCTTCCCTACCCGCAGGCGCTCGACCGGACCGGCGCAGTGGCGCAGCGCTACGGCATCTACGGCTATCCGACGCACTACCTGCTCAACGCCGACGGTATCGTCGTTGCCCGTTACTTCGGGCCGCTCAATCGGGCCCAGGTGGATGGTTACCTCGACCTTCTCCTCGCGGGGGAATGATCGGGACCGGTGCCCCGGTCATTTGGTCCGTCCGGCACTTGCCAACCATGCGCTCGACGCGCGACGCTGGCAGTCGACCGGTCGGGCTGCCGGCAGCCTGTTCCGCGTGGCTCCCGGCCGGTGCACGAACTGAGGAGGTGCACCGATGACCATCATGAGACCCCGATACGGCACGCCCATGCTGCCGACGCTGCGGTCCGCGATTGATCGGCTCTTCGACGAGTCCTTCGTCCGCCCGAGCGAGTGGCTGACGCTTGGTGTCGAGGGCCGGATCGCTCCGGCGGTGGATGTGTACGCGACGAAGGACACCTTCGTCGTCAAGGCCGCGCTCCCTGGTGTCAAGCCCGAGGCGGTGGAGACGACCATCGAGGGCGACACCCTGACGATCACGGGGACGTACGAGCAGCACGAGGAGAAGGAAGAGGCCGGCTACCTGCTCAAGGAGCTGTCACGCGGTGAGTTCCGCCGCGCACTGGTCCTGCCGAGCGGCCTGAAACTGGACGCTGTCGAGGCGATCTTCCGCGACGGCGTGCTGACCCTCACCATCCCGAAGGTCGAGGAGGCCAAGCCCCACAAGATCACGATCCAGACCAGATAGCCAGTTGGGCGGTCCGGACGCGGGCCGTTGCGCTGACCGCGTGGCGGCCCGCCGTTCATGGAGTTCGCGCACGCCAACCAACCAGCCGCCGACCAAGGAGGCCCGCGATGACATCCACCCTTCCGCGAGTGACGCATGAACACCACGAACGCCTGATGAGCCACGTCGATCATCTGCCCGCCATCGGCGACCTGCTTCTCAGTGCGCCGATCGAGGAACTCCGCCCCAAGCTCGACGAGGTCGATGAGCTGCTCAACCAGCTGCTCCTCCCGCATCTCGCCGCAGCCGAAGCCAACCTGTACCCCGAGCTCGAACGCATGCTCCAGAACCGTCATTCGCTGGCGCCCCTGCGCAGGGAGCACGAGGCTGTCCGCCGGCGCGTCGCCGAATTCTCCGGCATGCGCGCGGCAATTGACGACCACCGACCATCCGTCGGGCAGGCCGTCGCGCTGCGCCGGGTCCTGTACCGGCTGTACGCGTTGATGAAGATCCACCTTGTCGAGGAGGAGCTCTACATTCGCCTCATTGACCGGGGTGTCGCGCCGGAGGCCGCCGAAGCGATCGCCGCAGCGATGGATCACCCCGTGGGCGTGGACGCTGCGCGACCTGGAGGCGGACCCAACCCTTCTGACGATCCCGTCCGCCCGGCCTAGGATTCCTCCGCCGGATCGCCAGGATCCGACGCGTCCGCCGGCTCGGCATCGGCATTGGCTGCGGCTGCGGCATCGGCATCGGGTACCGGGGGCACCGACGCCTGGCGGTAACTCGTCTCGCGGTCCCGTAGCTGGGCAAGCAGCTGCTCTCGCCGGGCATCGGCCTGCGTCCGGGCATCCGCCTCGTCGCGCTCCTGGGAAGCCCTGCGTTTCATCGTCTGCGGAGTCTACTCCGCGCCGACCGGGCTCCCCGCAGCCACGGTCGCGGGGAGCACCTGAGGAGGTCGCCGGGTCCCAAGCGCGGGGGCCGGAGGTCACGTGATTATCGGTCCGCGCGGCACTCATCGGTCCGTGCCCCTGCGCGGCACCATGGTTCAGCCATGAGCAAGCTGGAGGCCGTTCCACCGTTCCCCGGGATCCCGGCCATCGTGGATGGGTCGGAGGCGATCGCCCATGTCGAGACGCGGATCAGCGAGGGCGCCTGCGCCTACCCGATCACGCCATCCACCACCATGGCCGCGCTCTACCAGGCGGCGGTGGCCGATGGCGAGACGAACCTGTGGGGCACGCCGCTGCGCTTCCTGGAGCCGGAATCGGAGCACTCCTCCGCCTCCGCTGCCGAGGGCTTCGCGCTGGCCGGCGGGCGGGTCACCAACTTCACCGCCGGGCAGGGACTGATCCTGATGAAGGAGGTCCTGTACGTCATCGCCGGCAAGCGGCTGCCCGCCGTCTTCCACGTGGGAGCCCGGGCTCTGACCAGCCAGGCGCTGAACATCCATGCCGGACACGACGACGTGATGGGCGTGGCCGACTGCGGCTGGGGGATCCTCTTCGCCCGCAACGCCCAGGAGGCCGCCGACCTGACGGCCATCGCGCGGCGCGCGGCCGAGGAGAGCGAGACCCCGATCCTCGTATGCCAGGACGGTTTCCTGACCACGCACACCCTGGAGAACACGCTCCTCCCGGAGGACGAGCTGCTACGCGACTTCGTTGGCGATCCGCGCGCGCGGCTGCGCGACCTGTTCGACCCCGACGAGGCGCTGATGACCGGCGTGGTCCAGAACCAGGACAGCTACATGAAGGGCCGCATCGCCCAGCGCGACTTTGCGCGACGCCTGGCCGAATCGCTCGGCCGGGCATTCGCCGATTGGGGCGCGCTGACCGGCCGCCAACACGCCCCCATCGTGCCGTACCGCTGCGACGACGCCGAGGCGGTCCTGGTCTCGATGGGCACCATCGCTGACACGGCGATCTCCGTCGTCGATCACCTTCGAGGACAGGGACGCCGCGTTGGCTGCCTGGCCGTCACCTCGTTCCGGCCGTTCCCCGCGGCACAGCTGGCCGCGGCCCTGCGCGACGTTCGCGCCGTGGCGGTCGTAGAGCGCACCGACGAACCGACCGCGGCGGACAACCCGCTGGCCCGCGAACTGAAGGCCGCGCTGGCCGATGCCGCCGTCGACGGGGCGCCGCTGCCACGGGTCGTCTCGGCTTCCGCCAGGCTCGGGTCGCGCGACGTCTCGGTCGGGGACCTGGCCGCGGTCTTCGACTGGCTGGCCGATACCGACGCGATGCGCCGAACCCCGCGTGCGGTGCTCGGCGTGGTCCACCCCGACGCACTGACCCCTGTCGCGCTGGATCTCTCGCCGGCCGGCGCGTACAGCCTGCGCGGCCACTCGGTGGGTGGATTCGGATCGGTGACCACCAACCGACTGATTGCCACCGTGGTGGCCGACCTGTTCGATCGGTACGTGCAGGCCTATCCCCGCTACGGCTCGGAGAAGAAGGGGCTGCCCACCACCTACTACCTGACCATCGCCGAGGAGCCGATCCGCCAGCACGCCGAGCTGCAGCGGGTCGATTTCGTGCCGGTCAACGATGCGGCTGCGTTCCGCTACGGCGCTCCGCTGGCCGGACTGGTCGACGGCGGCGCCCTCTTCCTGCAATCGGCCCTCACCGACCCCGAGGGGGTCTGGGCCGCGATCCCGGCCGCCGCTCGCGCCGAGATTGTTGCGCGCCAGATCCGCGTCTTCGCGCTCGATACCGCTGCGCTGGCCCGCGAGCACGCCCCTCGCCCGGACCTCGAGGTCCGCATGCAGGGCGTCGCGCTGGTCGGCGTCTTCCTGCGGATCGCGCCGTTCGCCGCCCGGGCCGGGCTCGACCGGGCGGCGCTGCTCGCGGCGGTGGAGCCCCGCCTGGAGCGCCTGTTCGGCAAGCGCGGCAGCGCGGTGGTCGCGGCGAACCTGGCCGTCATCGCGGCCGCCTACGACTCTGTGATCGACGTGACCGCGGCGCTCGGCTCGGAGCGTCACCCCGACGGGGACGGGCAGCTCCCCAGGCTGACCGGCGCCGACGCGCCGTTGCTCCTTGAGGAGGCGCTCCCGTGAAGACCCGCACCACCGGACCCACCGTCGGCGAGCTGATGAGCATCGAGCCCGTTACGGTCGCGGACATCGAGACCGTCGGCGCAGCCGAGCGACTGATGACCGATCGGAATATCACCGGCCTGCCGGTGGTGGACCGAGTCGGGCGCCTTGTCGGCGTGCTGAGCCAGACCGATCTCGTCCGCGCCCACGCATCGGGCCAGTCGCTTGCCAACTGGCCCGGCCTGGCGGTCCGTCACCTGATGACCGCCCCGGCGCTGACCATCCGGCTCGACGAGACCCTGCTCACCGCCGCCCGGATGATGGAACAGCACCACGTGCATCGGTTGGTGGTGGTCGCTCCCGACGGGGCGCATCCAATCGGGGTGATCTCCACGACCGACCTGGTGCGCGCGCTCGTCGAGATCCTGGAGGAGCTCGATGACCACTGAGCTGCGCAAGGAGGCGGGCGAGTCGAAGGAGGCGCACGAGTCGCGGCTGAGCGCCACGCTGCCCCTCTTCGACGTCCATGGCTACGTGGACGACTTCAACCGCGCCATCGTGCCGGCGTACAAGCGCGGCATCGCGGACGCGGAGCTGCCGGCCGATGCAGGGGTGGCGCGCAGCATCATCCCGCCGGGGACCGCCGCCGTCCGCGACTTCAGCCACCTGGCGCCCCAGATACCCGAGCTGGATGCCGTGCGCTGCGTCGGCTGCATGACCTGCGTCAGCGCCTGCCCCGACAGCGCCATCATGGGGATCGCCCTGCCGGATACCCAGCTCGACGGACTCGTCTCGACGTTCGCGGCGACCCAGCCGGATCCGGATCTTGCCGGCGCCACGGCGCGCAGCCGCTTCGCCCGCACCACCAAGTATGCCGACGTCCCCGCCAAGCGGGGGCTGGAGCCGGCCGGCTTCGGCATCTTCGTGGACCCGGTCCACTGCAAGGGCTGCGGAGAGTGCGTCGAGGTCTGCCACGCGCTCGGATACGATGCGCTGCGCATGGCCGACAAGGTCGCGCGGGAGGCATCGGGCGAGTCCACGCTGGACCGATTCAGTCGCGACATGGCCCTCTTCCGGTCGCTTCCCCCGACGCCGGAGGCGTATCGATCCGAGAAGGCGCTGGCCGACCTGATGCTGGGCGAGCACGCCTTCGGGTATGTCGGCGGTGCCGGCAGCTGCGCCGGCTGCGGCGAGGCGTCCGCGATCCGCATGCTGCTGGCGGCGACCCGCCAGGTGCACGGCCCGAACTCGATGGGGATCGTGGCCGCCACCGGCTGCAACACCGTCTACGGCAGCACCTACCCGTACAACCCGTTCCTGGTGCCGTGGACCAACTCGCTCTTCGAGAACGCCCC
>JBBEBK010000133.1:0-14598 GCA_040882375.1 Chloroflexota bacterium | reverse complement strand
TCACTGCATCAGCGGGAAGGAGACCGTCGTCGATGTCAACACCCAAGCACACCAAAGCCGTCGGTGCACGCGTGTCTCCTACCGCCCCTGAGACCAAGTCGCTGTCAGCCAGCGTTTGGCGGTTCCTCGAGCACGATGCGCCTGGCTTCAACGAGGCCATGGAAGAGGGGACATCGCAGATCGCCGCCGGCAAGGCAACCCGGCTGAGCGCGATGCGGGCCAAGAAGGACCGTGGCCGCGGCTGAGGTCATCCTCAGCGAGAACGCGCGACGGGTACTCGCCAGGTCAAGAGGGAAACGTCGGCGAGCGCTGGAAGAGGCCCTGAGTCGCCTCGAGGACAATCCGGCCTGGGACGGTCAGCGCAGCCATCGAGGTGCCCTTCATTCAGCCAGTCGTGTTCTGAGGGAGTGCATCGCGGCGCGCAGGGCGGTCGCCTCGGCCGATGGACCATGCGTGCCAGGTGTCTTCGAAGGCCATCAGCTGGGCATCGGTGGCATCGGGCAGGTAGCGACGCAGGATGTCGAGGTTGTCGCCACAGCAGAGGAGGTTGGTGGCGAGCTCAGGCACTGAGGGCTTCCTGGAGGAGGTCGACGGCCTCCGCGTGGCGGTCCTGGGAGACGAGCAGGTCGGCCCATTCGCGGAGGACCTCGGCGAGGCGGGGTCGCGGGCCGACCTTGCGAAGCAGCTCGACGGCCTGGTGGTAGGTCGCCTCCGCTTCGGGGTCGTGGCCGGTTTGATGCTGGGACCGGGCCAGGGTGAGCAGGGCGGCGGATTCGGCGTGGGTGTCCTCTGTGGCGCGCGCTAGGTCGAGGGCTTCTGCGACACGGTCCCGGACCGCCGCGTGATCGCCGGCGGCCAGCGCGATCTGCGCCTCGGTCTCGGCCACGTGCGCCAGCAGGCGACGATCGTCGTGACGGGCGCTCATCGCCCGCGCCTCGGTTGCCAGCTCGGTGGCGCGCGCCGCGTTGCCCAGCTGCAGGTAGGTGAGCGCCAGGACGTTGCGGAGTGAGCCCGCTTCGCGCTCGGCATCGGCCGCCTCGAACAGTGGCAGGGCGGTGCTGCCGGCGCGCAGGGCGGCCTCGTGGTCGCCGGTCTGGGCGTAGCTGAGCGCCAGCGAGAAGAGGAAGGTGGCGCGGCGCCGGTCGTCCATCTCCTCGCTCAATGTCCGCCCTTCCTCGAGGAGTGCAAGCGCTCGATCATGGTGGCCGTCCCACGACTCGACCATGGCCAGCGCGACGAGCACGCGCAGCTTGAAATCGGCCTGGACGGCCAGGCCGGCGCGGACCTCGGCAAGGAGCTGGTGGAGGAGGGCGCGGGCCTCATCGGTGTTGTTCAGCTGGTACTGGGCGTAGCCCAGCCAGTAACCGGCGTAGGCGGCATCCGCCTGCTGGCCGGCCTTGGTGAGTACTTCGTAGGCGGCGGCGGCATCGGTCACGGCCTCGAGGGGACGGCCGAGCCGGCAGAGGGCCTCGGCGCGGCCGCGGCGGAGGAGCGCCGTATCGGTTCCGACGGCCGCGTCGTCGAGCAGTTGGGTGTAGCGGTCGACGGCCACCTGCCAATCGCCTGACGCCAGGTGCAGATCGGCCGCCAGCCGATCCCAGCCGGGTTCCGTCTCGCGGACCAGCTCGTGCATCGCGAGCCCCAGCCGACCGGACAGGTAGGTGAGCGCCGCCCAGGAGGGACGCACCAGGCCGACCTCCAGGGCGCTGACGTAGGCGGCCGTGTACCGATCGCCAGCCAGCTGACGCTGGGTCAGCCCCGCCCGATGACGGGCCGATCGCAGGCGTGGCCCCACCACGGTATCGACGCGTGCTCGCTTGCTGGGTGCCCGGGGCTTCGGCATCCCACGGAGTGTACCGCAGATTCGCGCCACGGCCAGCCTCTGAGTTGACGCGAGACTAAGCAATAGTTGATTCTTGCGTTGACAAGGCGTAGCCTGTGCGCACGGTCGGCAGGGCCGGCCGGGGCGCGACGTTCCGGGCGGGCATGGAAGGAGTCATTTCCATGCGACTACGGCGTCTGCGGTCCTCGATCAGGCTCATCACGGCGGTCGGTCTCGCGGGCCTGCTGTCCATCATTGGGGCGGCAACCGCTCTCGCGAGCTACGGGCCTGGCCCGTGGCCATAGGAGTAGGAGGAGGCGATATCGGTTCCTGAGTCCACATCGGTCTAGACGATCAGGGCCCGCTCGGAACAGACCCCCAATCACTCGGAGGCGCGCCAGCGGCCCGGCTGTCACCCGGGGGGAAGGCAGTCGGGTCGTTGGAGGGCGGGCGACTCCGAGGCTTGAATCTCTTGCCGCCCATCCACCCCGGACCCCCTCAGCCGTCATGTTCGAGCCATTCGTACTGTGGTCACGCGGTCTGAGGACGCCGAACATGTTGCTGTTGCGCGGGCGCACCGCGCGATCGCCCGGCGTGGAGCCGGGCCACATCAGAGGGGATCGGGTAGTTCGTGACGAAAGTGAAAGGGCGGCCGTCCAGCGGCAAGCCGGGGGAACCTTCGAAAGGCCACGGCAAGCCGGTGCGCCGCCAGCCGGGCGGGACCGTGGCCCTGCACAGGCTCCTCGACGACGTCGAGTCGATCGCCCGCATCGGCTCGTACGCTCTCGACATCCGCACCGGTCGGTGGGTCAGCTCCAAGGGGCTCGACGCAATCTTCGGCATCGATGACGCGTTCGAGCGATCGGTCGAGAGTTGGGCGTCGATCATCCATCCGGAAGATCGCGCCGCCATGACCGCCTACCTCCTCGAGGAGGTCGTGGGTGCCGGCCACGCCTTCGACCGAGGATACCGGATCGTGCGCCCCGACACGGGCGAGGAGCGCTGGGTCCACGGACGCGGGACCCTGCATCTCGACGCCGCGGGGCGTCCCATCAAGATGGTCGGCACCATTGCCGACGTGACGGACGGGCGTCGGGCGCAGGACGCGATCGTGCGCTCCGAGCAGCGCTACGCAGCGATCTTCGAGGGGGCCATGGAGGCGATCCTCATCGCCGAGGTCGAGACGCAGCGGTTCCGCTGGGCGAATCCGGCCGCGTGCGCCATGTTCGGATACACGCCGGGCGAGATGCTGGCCCTGACGGTCCGCGACCTCCATCCGCCCGATGCCCTGCCCGCCATCATCGAGCAGTTCCTGGCGCTCCGCAACGAAGAGTCGGGGTCGATGCGGTCGGCTCCGTGTGTCCGCAAGGACGGGCAGGCCTTCCTTGCCGACATCAAGGCGTCCACCGTCGTCCTGGACGGGGTTCCCTTCAACGTCGGCTTCTTCACCGATGTGACCGAGGCGCGGAAGGTCGAGGACCGCGATCGGCGGCTGGCGCGCGCGGTGGAGCAGTCCTCCGAGTTGGTGGTCATCACCGACCTCACCGGTGCCATCGAATACGTCAACCCCGCCTTCGAGCGAGCATCTGGGTACAGCCGGGACGAGGCGACCGGGCAGAACCCGAGAATGCTGAGCAGCGGCAAGCAGTCGGCTGCGACCTACCGCCGCATGTGGCGTCGCCTGACGCACGGCCAGGACTGGAGCGGAACCCTCGTCAATCGCGCCAAGGGCGGCTCGCTCTACGTGCTTGAGGCGACCATCTCACCGATCCGCGGCCCCGGCGGCCCCATCAGCGGCTACGTCGCAGTCCAGCGCGACGTTACCAGCCTGCGGGCGGTCGAGGCCGACCTCGCGCGCGAGGCGCGCGAGCGGACGGAGGTCGCGGCTGCCCTCGCGCTCCTGCAGCCCGGCCCGACCCCGGAGGACACCGCCGCCGACATCGTGGACGGCCTGCTTGGCCTGGGGAACATCGATGCCGCGCTGGTACTGAACTTCATCGACCCGCATCGCGCGGTATCGCTGGGAGTTGCGGGGCCGGAGGGGATGCCGCTGGCACCGGGCCGAGCGCTGCCCGCGGCGCGAGCGGCGTACCTCTACGAGCGGGCCTCGCAGGGCCCGTGGGCGGAGGCATGGAAGCCGCGAGCCGCTGACGGGCGCTACGGCCAGGCGATGGCCGAGGTCGGCATCCGTGCGGTCGCCTATGCGCCAATCCGCAACGGGGAGGGCCTGTTGGGGGTGGTGGCGGTGGCGACCTGCGACCCCGAGTACGCCGGTCACCTGATCGATCGCCTTCCCGCTGTCGGCGAGTTCGCCGCCACGGCGAGCGCGTTGCTGAGCGGACCGCTGGAGCGCGGTCACCGCCACGTGCGCGTTCGCGAGCACATCGAGCGCGTGCTGGCTGCGCGTGCGTTTTCAACGGTCTTCCAGCCGGTCGTGTCGCTCGCAACGTGGGAGTGCGTCGGATTCGAGGCGCTGACGCGCTTCTCCGACGGCACGCCGCCCGACCGAATGATGGCCGAGGCGCACTCGGTTGGCCTTGGGGTCGAGCTCGAGGTCGCATGCATCGCCGCCGCACTCGATGCCGCGGTGGACCTTGCGAGGGAGTCGTGGTTGAGCGTGAATGTGTCACCGGCCTCGCTCCTCGATCCCACGGCCATGGTCGGGATCCTCGAAGCGTCGGCACGCCGCGTGGTGGTGGAGATCACGGAGCACGTCGAGATCGAGGACTACGCGCCGATTCGCGCCGCCCTTGATCGGCTCGGACCGAACGTGCAGCTCGCGGTGGACGACGCCGGGGCGGGCTTTGCCTCGCTGCGGCACGTGGTGGAGCTGCGGCCGCAGTTCCTCAAGCTCGACATCAGCCTGGTGCGCGGGCTCCACCGCGACGTCACCCGCCAGGCCATGGTCGCCGGCCTGAGGCACTTTGCCGGCCGCGCCGGGTGCCAGGTCATCGCCGAGGGCATCGAGGAGGAGGCGGAGTTGGCGATGCTCCTCGAGCTGGAGGTTCCCTTCGGACAGGGCTTCCTGCTCGGCCGGCCGGGTCCGTTTGCCGAGCCCTGCGCGGCCGACACTCGGCGTCGACGAGCGTCGCGGCGCTCCGCGAGTGGGTGACGTGGGCCGCGTGGGCCGCGTGGGCCGCGTGGCAGGCACAGCGCGCAGTTAGAGGACGTCACCGCTAGTCAAAGCCGGGCCCCTCGCCCCTTCAGGCGGGATCGCCCACCAGCTCACGCCAGGGTCCCATGAGCATCTCGAGGTCATCTGCCGAGAGCAGGTCGCTCACCACCTGCGCGCCGGCGGCGTCCAGGATCACTGGTGAGGCGTCGACCGCCGCCTGAGCGGGCGTGATGTCACGACCGTATCCCGAGATCTGGAAGCCGCCCGAGAACCAGGTGTTCACCCACCGGGTGACCTCGTTCTGGGCTGCGAGCAGCTCCCGCTCGCGACCGCCGCGCTTCGCCGCCTCGAGCATCGCGTCGCGAGCCCTGCGGCGAGCGGGGTCGTCCCCGCTGAGCCCTGCCAGGAACAGCGCCTGGCCCTGGTCCACGGTCTCGAGGCGTTCCAGCAGTTCGTCAACCTGACCCTGGTTTGGACCGAACTCGTTCTTCATCCCCTCACCGGTACGGTGCTTGAATTCTGATCGTCCCGGACAGGTAGCGACGCAGGATGTCGAGGTTGTCGCGGTAGGAGAGGAGGTTGGTCTGCATCGGTCTATAGGTAGCCGGGACTGGTCTTCGTGCAGAAGCTCTTGCTGGCGGCGCGCCTGTGGCGCCGTGTGTGACCTACGCGCCCGTGGATGGCGCGCACCTGTCGGCAAGGGTAGCATCGGGCCATCCACAGGAGTCGCATGGATCTCATCGATCCAGATGGAGGGGGTTGAGCAGATGCCCTTCGACATGAGCCTGGTCCAACGCGGGGCACGCCTGCGCCAATCTCCGTTCTACGAGGCCGAGCAGGCCTACGGCCCGCGCGGCTACACGGTCTACAACCACATGCTCTTCCCTATCAGCTTCGACGACTTCGAGGCGGAGTACTGGCACCTGCTGCAGCACGTCACGCTGTGGGACGTGGCGGTCGAGCGACAGCTCGAGGTCCAGGGCCCCGATGGCTTCCGCTTCGCCCAGCTGCTGACCCCGCGCGACCTGTCGAAGTGCGCGGTGGGCCAGGGCAAGTACGTCCTGATCACGGCACCCGACGGCGGGATCGTCAACGACCCGGTCATGCTGCGGTTGGGGGAGAACCACTTCTGGTTCGCGCTCGCCAGCTCGGACGCGCTGCTGTACGCCATCGGCCTGGCCGCCGACCTGGGCTGGGACGTCCAGCTTTCTGAGCCCGATGTCTCTCCCGTCCAGATCCAGGGGCCGCGCTCTCGCGACGTGGTCGAGGCGCTCTTCGGCGACGAGATCCGTTCGCTGAAGTACTACTGGTTCCGCGAGCTGGAGCTCGACGGGATCCCGGTGATCGTGACCCGCACGGGGTGGACGGCCGAGGTTGGGTACGAGATCTACCTCCGCGACGGCCGCTACGGGACCGCGCTGTGGGAACGCATCATGGAGGCGGGCCGCCCATTCCAGATTCGGCCCACCGGGCCGGTCGACATCCGGCGCGTGGAAGGTGGCATCCTCAACTGGGGCGCCGACATGACGATCGAGAACAACCCCTTCGAGGTGGGCCTCGAACGGCTCTGTAGCCTGGACGGCGCGTTCGAGTTCATGGGCAAGGCGGCCTTGCGCCGGATCCGGGCCGAGGGTGTCCGTCGCCGCCTGGTGGGCGTCGAGATCGGCGGGGAGAAGCTGGAGATGAACTTCACGAAGTGGCCGGTCCATGCCAACGATGGGCCGGTCGGCGAGGTAACCACCGCGCTCTGGTCACCGCGGCTGGAGAAGAACATCGGGTACGCCTGGCTGCCGATTGAGCTGGCGGGGCTCGGTAGCTCGGTCGCGGTCACTACTCCGGACGGCGAACGCGCGGCCACCGTCGTGCCGATGCCGTTCCTCGACCCGATGAAGGAGATCCCAAAGTCCTGAGCCAGTCTGCGGGCCGCCGATGTGGCCCGCAGACAGGGATCAACCGGCGACGGCGAGACTCGCGGCCGCCCAACGGGCCAGTTCGACATCGTCGGCTTCTGGCAGGCCGCTCACCCCAACGGCTCCGATCACCTCGCCGGCCACGATGATCGGGACCCCGCCACCCCATCCGACGTAGCGTGGGTCTCCGAAATTGGTGATGGGGAACCCCTCCGTTCGCGATCGCTCCCCGAGGACGCCCGATTCGACACGTTCGCGAGCCGCGGTGAAGGCCTTGTGGATGGCGATGTTGATCGAGGCCAGGCCACATCCGTCGGTGCGGAGGAACGCAACGAGTTCGCCGTGAGTGTCGACGACGGCCACTGCGGCACCTTGTCCGTTGGCGTCGAGTCGGTCCCCGATCATCGCCACGAGGCCGCGAGCCTCTGCATGTCCGATCTCCCTGCGTTGGGATCTCCCTCACTGACGGCGGGCGGTGAGCTATTGGCGTGCCGAGAGGGTAGCAGCGGTGGAAACGGTGTTCAGCCCGGCCCGGCAACGTATGGTACGATGGGTGGCATGGACAAGACCACCGTCTACCTTCCCGATGACCTCAAGGTCGCCTTGCGCCGCACGGCGAAGGCGACCGGCCGCAGCGAGGCAGAGCTGATCCGCGAGGGAGTCGGCCTGGTGACGGGCGCCCACCGCATCGCGGAGGCACGGCTGCCCCTCTTCACGAGCGATGATCCGGGCCTTGCCGAGCGCGCGGACGAGGCGCTGGGCGGGTTCGGCGAAGGGTGATCCTGCTCGATACCAGCGGCCTGCTGGCGGCCATCGACGCCGCGCAGACCCGGCATGCGAGCGCGGTCGCCGCACTGCGCACCGTTCCACCGCCGTGGCTCCTCTCGCCATTCGTGCTGGCCGAGCTGGACTACCTGCTCGCAACGCGGGTGGGGCAGGACGCCGAGCGGGCGTTGCTGGCCGAAGTGGGGCGCGGCGTCTACCGCCTGGCAGAGGTCACTGCGGAGGACATCGCCGCGGCCGAGGGGGTCATTGCTCGGTACGCGGATCTCGGCATCGGACTGGCCGATGCATCGATCGTGGTGCTCGCCAATCGCTACGGTGTGCGCGACATCCTCACCCTGGACGAGCGGCACTTCCGGGCGATGAGAATGGACGGCCGGCCGTTCCGCATCCTTCCATCGGACGCCTGAGGAAGCCGGCGCTCGTTCTGGCGGATCCGCTGCGCGAGATCGACGACCAGGGATATTGACGCGTTGCAGGCGCCGCGCGTAGGTTGTGCCGGTTCGCCCACTGAACGGAGGGGTCGCCATGCGCGTCGGACTGATGGCCGAAAACCCGCTCGAGCGTGGAGTGATTGCATCGGGGATCGTCCCGGCGGCGATGCTGGAGGCGTATGCCCCGGTCTATGCACGAGCCATCACCGCGGCGACGCGGCTCGGGATCTTCGACGCCCTGAGTGCGGGCGCGCGCTCAGCTACGGCGGTCGCCGCGACCTGTGGCACCGATCAGCGGGCCACCGAGAAGCTGCTCAACCTCCTGGTCACCATGAAGTACGTGGGGTATCGGGGCGGCACCTACGCGCTGGCCCGGCACGCACGGCGCTGGCTGCTGACCGATGCGCCCGGGGGGATTCGCGATCTGATCCTGATGAAGGAGCTCGAGTGGCGCTGGATCGACCGGCTGGAGTCATTCGCGAAGGACGGCCGGCCGCTGGACGTCCACGGAACGATGTCGTCCGACGATTGGGGCGCCTATCAGCGCGGGATGCGGGCGCAGGCCAACCTGCTGGCATCCTGGCTCGCCCGCCGTCTCCCGATGCCCGCCGGTGCACGCACGCTGCTCGATGTCGGCGGTTCGCATGGGTATTTCTCGGTGGTGCTGTGCCGCAGGTACCCGGACCTGTCGGCCACCGTGCTCGACCTGCCGCCGGCGGTGGAGCATGCCGCGCCGCTGCTCGAGCGCGAGGGGATGGGGGAACGGGTCGCGCTCCGGGCCGGCGATGCCCTGGTCGACGACCTTGGGGAGGCCGCGTACGACGTCATCCTCATGTTCAGCCTGGTTCACCACTTCGATGACGCCACCAACCGGCTCCTGATGCGCAGGGCCGCCGGCGCGCTGCGTCCCGGCGGATACCTGGTGATTGGTGATGCGCTTCGGCCGCCCTCCCCCGGCAAGGGCGGCCAGCAGGGAGCCTTCTTCGACCTCTACTTTGCGTTGACAAGCCGATCGGGGTTGTGGACGTTCGAGGAGATGCGCTCGTGGCAGGTCGACGCGGGACTGGTACCGCGCAAGCCAATCGCGCTGGTTCCGGGCGGAGGCTTCGCGCTCCAGATTGCGGAGCGCGAAGCGGCACGATTCAGCCCTGGGCAACCAGGCTGAGGGTGTTGGCCTCGAACGAATCAAGCAGGTCGCGGACGCGCCCAACCCGTTCCTGGAAGCCGGGATGCGCACGCCAGGCCTGGATCGCCTGCATGCTCTCCCACGGCCCGAACGAGTAAAAGCGCGTCGGGTCTTCGAGGTCCTGGAGCAATCGAGCCTCGCCGGCCACCGCTCCGGAGATGTTCGCGGCCGTCCACTCGGCGAGTTCCTGCCATGCCGCCTGGAACCGATCCTGCTGGCCTTCCTTTGCGACCCAGCGGCCGTGCGTATAGAGCTGCCCCATGGCGATCCTCCTCAATCCTGCCGGTCCTCAAGGAAACTTCGAACCTCGGCATTAAACGCCCCCGGCGACTCGACGCTGCTCATGTGGCCGACACCGGGCAGAACCACGACCCTCGAATTCGGGATGGCGGCGTGCAGATCCTCGGCCACGGCGAGTGGCGCGCGCACGTCCCTGTCGCCGTACAGCAGCAGCGTCGGCACCTCGATGTGCGGAAGGACGTCTCGCAGATCGGCTTCGGCGAGGGCACGCGCCATCGTCCGGAACCCGCTCGGATGGAACTCGGCCATGATCTCCGCGAACCCATCGACCGCCTGCGCTGGCGCCGTTTCGGAGAACATGCCGCCGATCATGGCGCCCACGAACTCGTCGGGTGCCAGGTGGGATGTGGCCAGTGTTGCTGCCAGGCGCTGATCACGAGCCTCGGGGGCAAGTGAGCCGGTCCACCCCGCGTAGGCGGACGCGAGGACCAGGGTGCTGGGCACGCCGGGATGCCGACGGTACAACTCGAGGGCAAGTGTGCTGCCGAAGGACAAGCCCACCACGCGCGGGCGGCCAAGGTGGAGCGCCTGCACCAACCCGGCGAGACAGTCGGCGTAGTCCGCCATGCGGAACGACTCGGGTGGATCGGACGATCGGCCGCTGCCGGGCGCGTCCCAGGCGACGACCGTAAACGCATCCGACAGTGCCTCGATCTGCGGACGCCATTCCCGGCTGTCGCCAACGAATCCATGCAGGAGGACGAGCGGGGGCCCAGCACCCTTCCGCTCATACGCCACGCGCAGTCCGCCGACGTCCAGCTGGTCCACGGCGTGGCTACGCTGGCAGTGGGCTTGAGACCGGCGAGGCCCCGGCCGGCATGAAAGGCGGGTCGAACTTGGTCATCACCTTTCTCGGGTGGCCCTGCAGGTGTTAGCTCAGGTGGGTGCCTCAGTCCGCAGAGGGTAGCAGCCGACGCAAGAGAGGCTACTGGAGAGTCCGGGAGGGAGCGATCGCACTGGTCGATGGTGACCTATGGGTGCCCGGGTCGGCGCTCTCGCTGGCCGATCGGCTGTGCCTCGCCCTGGGCCTGCGGCTCGGCGTCGCCGTGGTGACGACCGAAGCCGCATGGAGATCGGTGCCACACGGTCCCAAGGTGATTCTGGCCCGCTGACCGCGCGCCCTGACTGGTTGTGGAGTGGGGTCGATTGCACCGCTTCTTGGAGCTGGAGGCTAACTGGGCCTGTGCCCGGCGGGCGCAGCCGCTCCTGCCGGTCGAGCCACTGGAGCAGGATCGAGCCATGCTTCACATCACGGCGGTCGAGCCGCTCCGCAATCGCCGCGAGTTGTTTGAGGCGGCCTTCGTGGACGGCGATACCGTCGCATGGCCCGGGGAGGTCGATATCGCGCCGGAGACGCCCATCTGGGATGGGCCCGAGCCGGACGACGGGAGTGCTCGTCCAACGCGCCGTCTTCGCGTGCACCGGGTAACACGCGAAGCCATCGCCTGACCCCCCCGCGGCGCGGTGGGGGTCATGAGGGGAGAGGGTAGCAGCGAGGGTGACGGACCCGCGTCAGTCGCGACCGACCTCCCCCGGCCACAAGGGCTCCTGCACGGTGAATCCCAGGTCGCCCTGCCAGTGGTTGCGCGCCGCGACCTCGTGGACGGGCGTCCGAGGAGCGACGCCCCATCGCCCGGTCGGGTAGCCCATCGGGACCGCGCCATGCATGAACCAGCCTTCGTCCTTCGGCACGCCCAGGATCTGAAACACCTCGTCCGCGACGAAGGTCTGCATCACCCCGGTCAGCGTTGACCCGATGCCCTCGGCGCGGGCGGCCAGCATCGCGCTCCAGATTGCCGGATAGATGCCGCTGCCGTCGCGGGTCTTGCCGAAGCCGATGAGCAGCAGGGGAACGTCGCCAAAGTGGCGGGCCAGGTGGTCACCCGAGCGTGCCGCCCGCCCGGCCTCGGTATCGGCCTTCGCCATCTCGGCCGCGCTGATGCCGTACTGGGCGAACAGCCGATCCCAGGCCTGCGCGTAGAGCGACCCGAGCTGCGCCATGACCGCCGGGTCATCGACCAGGATGAACCGCCACCCCTCGCCGATGTGCGGCGCGCGGATGGCTGCGTCCAGGATCCGCCGTTGCGCGTCCAGGGGGACTGGGTCCGGCTTCATGCGCCGCATGGCCCGCGTCGTGTACAGCGCCTCGTGGATGTCCAAGACCGTCGCTCCTCTTGCCTGCGTGCTTACGCTGTAAGGTGTAGCCGGACGGTACGCTTACAGCGTAAGATTGTCAACACTGATGGCAACGCAACCCGACGAACTGACACCCGAGGCGCGGATCCCGCTCAGCCGGGAGCGCGTGCTGCGTGCGGCCATGGAACTGGCCGACGAGGCTGGCCTCGAGTCGCTGAGCATGCGCAGGTTGGCACAGCCGCTGGGGGTGGAGGCGATGTCCCTCTACCACCACGTTCGGAGCAAGCACGACCTGCTGAGCGGGATGCTCGACATGGTCTACGCGGAGATCGAGCTCCCGGCCAACGATGAGGACTGGCGGTCGGACATGCGTCGCACCGCCATCTCGTTCCATGACGTGCTGCTGAGCCACGAGTGGGCCTGCAGCCTGTTCATGGCCCCGCTCAGCGTCGGACCCGCGCGGTTTCGATACATGGACGCGGTGCTGGGCCGGCTGCGCAGCGCCGGCTTCTCGGCCGAGATGACGCACCACGCGTACCACGCCCTGGACAGCCACATCGTGGGGTTCGTCCTCTGGCTGCTGCCCTATCTCGCGTTCGCGCGGCAGGGTCCCGACGCGGCCGACGACGTCCTGCGCAGCGTTCCGGTCGATGGTCTGCCGCACCTGGCCGAGCACATCGACGTGCACCAGGCGCCGGAACGGGCCGGGGACGTCAACGAGTTCGAGTTCGGGCTCGGCTTGATCCTCGACGGGCTCGAGCGAATGCGCGACACCCCCTGACCCAGTCACGGGCGGTCAAAGCGGGGGCAGACGCTCCTCGAAGACGAGCTCCTCGTACGGGAGTCGCGCCTGTCCGCGCGGTGACTTCGGGAGCAGCGCCCGGGCGGTGGGATGGCCGAGCGCCATGATGGTCCGCACGAATCGCCCCTCCGACAGCTCGAGGATCTCGCCGATCGCCGGACGGACGTCGCTGCGCACCCAGGTGATGCCCGCGCCGAGGCCCAGGTAGGACGCGGCGATGAGGATCCGCTCCGCGACGCGACCGTCGTCGTAGGCGTGGGAGAGCAATCGTTTCTCGTCCACCGGCAGCGCGATGGCGACCGCTGCGGTTGCCGTCTCCAGCGCCCGAGTCTGGGGCAGGCCCGCCTGCCACAGGCGCCTGAGCGTCGACTCGTCCCGGATCACGATGAAGCGCCAGGGCTGCGTGTTGCGGCTGCTGCCGGTCCATCGGGCAGCCTGGGCGATCGCCCGCAGATCCTCGGCAGTCACCGGCTCCGTCGTGAACTCGCGCACCTGGCGAACCCGCAGGAGCGGGCGGACGCGGTCGATCGGCGATTCGGTCACGACGGCAGCGTACTACGATCACCGTTCCGCGCCGGAGGCACCCATTGACCTGATCACCCGCTCGCGTGACGCGGATGTCGGGCCGTGGAAGCAGTACCTCGGGATCCTTCTGCGGCGGGACGACCCGTCCGCGGTGCCCGGCTAGACTGGGGCGATGGAACGTCTGGAAGCGGTGATTGTCGGCGGCGGTCAAGCGGGGCTGGCCGCCAGCCGAGAACTCCAGCGAAATGGCGTGGAGCATGTCGTGCTCGAGGCCGGACGCATCGGGCAGAGCTGGCGCGACCGATGGGACACCTTCTGCCTGGTCTCCCCGAACTGGAGCGTTCAGCTCCCGGATCGGTCGTACGACGGCGACGACCCGGACGGATTCATGCCGCGCGATGAGATCGTCGCCTACCTCGAGGGATATCGGGACGCGTTCGCGCTGCCGGTCCGCGAAGGGGTCGCGGCGCTGTCGATCGAGCGTCGCGCCGATGGGTTTCATATTCGAACGACGACCGGAGCTCTGCAGGCTCGCGCGCTCGTTCTGGCCAATGGTGCCTTTCAGCGTCCGCATCGGCCGGCCGGTGCGGAGACGCTGCCGTCGGATCTCCTGCAGATCGACGTCAACGATTTCCGCAACGCGTCGTCACTGCCGCCCGGGCGGATCCTGGTTGTCGGCAGCGGCCAGTCCGGTTGCCAGATCGCCGAGGAACTGCACGAGGCGGGTCGCGACGTCGTCCTCTCGTGCGGCAAGGCCCCCTGGGTTCCGCGACGGCCGGGCGGCCGGGATATCTTTCACTGGCTCGTCGACTCCGGCTTCCTGGCGGCGCCGGTCGAGTCCTTGCCGCACCCGGCAGCTCGACTCGTCGCGAATCCCACGGCCACCGGGCACGACGGCGGCCATGACCTCGATCTCCGGACCCTTCGAGCCAAGGGCGTCATCCTTGTCGGCCACTTTCTCGGGGCGTCGAACGGCGGGGTCAGGTTCGCCGGCGATCTGGCGGAGAGCATGGCCTGGGGAGATGAGCGCAATCGAGAGCTCAAGGATCTCATCGCCCGGACGGCAGCCAATCTCGGGTATCCCGCCCCCGACATGAGCCCTCCAGAGCCCTTCGACCCAGGCGCGCCGGAGCAACTCTCCCTGGAGGGGTTCGGCGCCGTCATCTTTGCCGGCGGATTCCGCCCGGACTACGGCTCGTGGTTGTCGTGGCCCGACGCGTTCGACAATCTCGGCTTCCCGATACAGCGGGACGGTGCGAGTACGGTTGTCGCAGGCCTCTACTTCGTCGGGGTCCACTTCCTGCGGCGGCGCAAGTCGGCGCTGCTCATTGGCGTGGGCGAAGACGCGGCGATCGTGGCTGGTGCGATCGGCGAGGGACGTTCCCCGCACTGACCGCTCACCTCGGCGGGGGAAACGCCGGGCGCGGGCATCATTCCTGAACTGCCGCGGACCACGCCGCCGGATCCTGCTGGTAGAACTGGCGCAGCTGCTCATAGAGCTCCGCGTGTTCGTCGCGCAGCTTGACCGGCTGCTCGAAGAAGGTCTCGGTGGCGACTGCGAAGAACTCGGCCGGGCTGTGGGTGC
>JBBEBK010000132.1:0-14635 GCA_040882375.1 Chloroflexota bacterium | reverse complement strand
GGGCGGTCAGCGTGCTGCCGCCGGTCTGGACGTGGAAGCGCATCGCCATGCTGCGGGGATCGGTCGCCCCGAAGCGTTCCCTGGCGATCCGCGCCCAGGCGCGGCGTGCCGCCCGGAACTTGGCCACCTCCTCGAACAGGTCGTTGTGGGCCGCGAAGAAGAACGAGATGCGCGGCGCGAACTCGTCGAAGGCGAGCCCCGCGTCGAGCGCCGCCTGGCAGTAGGCGATCGCATCGGCCAGGGTGAAGGCGACCTCCTGGACCGCGGTGGCTCCCGCCTCGCGCATGTGGTAGCCGCTGATGCTGATCGTGTTCCATGAGGGCAACTCGGCGTGACAGTAGGCGAAGGTGTCGGTGACGAGCCGCATCGACGGCCCCGGCGGGAAGATGTAGGTCCCGCGCGCGATGTACTCCTTGAGGATGTCGTTCTGGATCGTGCCGCGCAGACCGGCCGGGTCGACGCCCTGCCGCCGGGCGACCGTCTCGTACAGGGTGAGCAGGATCGCCGCGGTGGCGTTGATCGTCATCGAGGTGCTCACCCCGTCGAGCCGGATGCCGTCGAACAGGACCTCCATGTCGGCGACGGTGTCGATCGGCACGCCCACTCGGCCCACCTCCCCGGCGGCCATCGGATCGTCCGAGTCGTAGCCGATCTGGGTCGGCAGATCGAAGGCGACAGAGAGCCCCGTCTGGCCGCTTGCCAGCAGGTAGCGGAACCGGCGGTTCGTCTCCTCGGCCGAGCCGAAGCCGGCGTACTGGCGCATCGTCCAGGGCCGGCCGAGGTAGCCATCGGCGTGGACGCCCCGCGTGAACGGGTAGGCGCCCGGCTCGCCGACGCGCTCAGCGACATCGGCGCCCGCCAGGTCGCCCGGTCGGTAGACCGGCTTGACCTCGATGCCGGACGTGGACCGGCGCGGATGCGCCTCCGGGCGCTTGGAATCAGTCATCGGGTCTCGATTGTAGACTCGTTCCGATGCCCGTCTCCGTGTATGCGCTGATCGCCACGTTCGTCGTGGTCTCCATCGTCGCCGGGGTGGCGGCGGCGCGGATCGTCGGCCCGTGGCGACCCTGGGCGCCGATCGTGCCGGCGACCTTCGCGTTCGGGGCGCTGTACCTGGTGGCGCACCGGTGGGGCGAGAGCATCGGCCCCCAAGTCCGCATCTGGGGCTGGGAGGTCGCCCTCCCGTTCGACGTCGCCGTCGCCATCGGCGCCGCGCTGCTGGGAGCGGTTGTGCAGGTTCGGGTGGTGCGCGGGCTGCGGCGGGACGAGCCCGGCAGGTGAGCCGCCCTACTCCAGCCTGAGGAGGAGCGCCCCGGTGGCGACCGTCTGCCCCGGGGTCACCGCCATCGACGCGACACGGCCGGCGCGGGGGGCGCGCACCTCGTTCTGCATCTTCATCGCCTCGATGGTGAGGAGCGCGTCGCCCTCCGCCACCTCCGCCCCCTCCGCGAGCGCCAGGGCGACGACCAGGCCGGGCAACGTGGCGCGGATCTCGATCGGCCCGTCGTGCAGGGTCGCGCCCGACTCCGCGTCGGCAAGGACGCGCTCGCGCCAGGTGCGCACCGTCACCGAGATGCGGCGCCCGCGGAGCATGACCGTCCAGGAGCTCCCCGATCCCTCGACCACCGCCAGCAGCGAACGGCTCCCGTCCGACAGGCGGGCGACGCCGCCGGCACGATCGATCCAGCCCACCGTCCAGCCCTCGGGTGCCTCGGCAGCCTCGCCGGCGACGCGCAGCTCGAGGTCGCGGCTCACCGCCTCGCCTCCTCGCGAGCAAGGCGCGCCCATGCCCGGTCGGGCGCCACCCGACCTGCGAGATCGGCGGCCCCATTGGACCCGTCGGACCCGTCGCTTCCGGACCGCGCAGCCCGGGCCTCACGGGCCAACAGCGCGGCGAGCGACGCGTCGAGCGGGTCGACCGGGGGGCCGGACTCGCCCCACAGCTCAGGGATCAGCCCGGTGTGGTAGTCGCCGGCCGCGAAGCCGGGCTCGTCCACGAGCCAGCGGTGGAAGCCCAGGTCGGTCTGCAGGCCCCCGACCACCATCTCATCGAGGGCGCGGCGAAGGCGAGCGAGCGCCGCCGGCCGATCGGCGGCATGGACCATTACCTTGGCGAGCAGCGGGTCGTACTCGGGGGCGAGCGCGGCTCCGGGGGTGACCGCGTGGTCGATGCGCACGCCGGGGCCGCCAGGCAGGCGCCATGCCGTGACCGCTCCCGCCACCGGGCGAAAGCCGGCGTACGGGTCCTCGGCATAGATCCGCACCTCCACGGCATGGCCACGCGGCTCCGGGTCCAACAGCTCGGCCGGGAGCGGCTCGCCCGCGGCGATGCGGATCTGCCAGGCAACGATGTCGATCCCGGTCACCAGTTCGGTGATCCCGTGCTCGACCTGCAGCCGGGTGTTCATCTCCAGGAAGTAGTGATTGCCCTCGCCGTCGAGCAGGAACTCGACCGTGGCAGCGTTGTGGAACTCCACCGTCGCGGCGACCCGCCGCGCGCTGTCGAAGAGTGCCCTCCGGACCTCGGGCGTGACCGCGGGGGAGGGCGTCTCCTCGACGAGCTTCTGGTGACGCCGCTGCACGCTGCAGTCGCGCTCGCCCAGGACGGCCAGGTTTCCGTGTCGGTCGCCGAGCAGCTGGACCTCGATGTGGCGAGCCGGGCTGATCAGGCGCTCGACATACAGCGTCCCGTCACCGAACGCCGAGAGCGCCTCTCGCCGGGCCGACTCGACGGCGGAGGGCAACTCCTCCGGGCGCGAGATGCGGCGCATGCCGCGGCCCCCGCCGCCGGCCGCCGCCTTCAGCATCGCCGGGTATCCGATGCTCGAAAGGTCGGGCAGCTCACCGTCCTCGAGGGCTACGAGCAGCCCCGGCACCACCGGCACGCCGGCGTCGGTCACAGAACGGCGCGCCGCCAGCTTGTTGCCGAGTGCCTCCTGGGTCGCCGGCGGCGGGCCGATCCAGGCCAGCCCGGCCTCCTCGACCGCCCGTGCGAACGCGGCGTTCTCCGACAAGAACCCGTACCCGGGGTGAACGGCCTGGGCCCCGGTCTGGCGAGCGGCAGCGATCACGGCGGGGATGCTGAGGTACGAATCGGACGCGGCTCGCGGGCCGATGGCGACGGCAAGGTCTGCCACCGCGACGTGCATCGCGTCGGTATCGGCCTCGGAGTAGACCGCCACGGACTCGATCCCCAGCTCGCGGCACGCCCGAACGATGCGCACCGCGATCTCGCCGCGATTGGCGATCAGCAGACGTCGAAACGGCGGGCGCTGCGGGGAGCTGTCTTTGTGCACGGACAGTGCCGCCTCAGAGCGGGATGTTGCCATGCTTCTTGGAGGGCACTGATTGCCGTTTCCCCTCGAGCATGGCCAGGCCCGCGACGAGGCGCGCCCGTGTTTCGGACGGGAGGATCACCTCGTCGACGTAGCCACGAGCGGCCGCGACATACGGGTTCGCGAATCGATCCTCGTACTCCGCGATCAGGCGCGCCCGCTCCGCGGCGGGATCCTTGGCGGCGTCGATCCGATCGCGGAAGATGATGTTCACCGCGCCCTCCACTCCCATCACCGCGATCTCCGCGGTTGGCCATGCGAAGTTCAGGTCGGCACGGACATGCTTGCTGCTCATGACGTCGTACGCGCCGCCGTAGGCCTTGCGGGTGATCACCGTCAGCTTCGGCACGGTCGCCTCACAGTAGGCGTACAGCAGCTTTGCGCCGTGTCGGATGATCCCGCGGTGCTCCTGGTCGACCCCGGGAAGAAATCCGGGCACGTCCACCAGCGTCACCAGCGGGATGTTGAAGCAGTCGCAGAAGCGCACGAATCGAGCCGCCTTGTCCGACGCGTCGATGTCCAGGACCCCGGCGAGCACCTCTGGCTGTTGCGCCACGATGCCGACGCTGCGCCCCTCGATCCGCGCGAATCCGCAGATGATGTTGCGCGCAAACAGTGCATGCACCTCCACGAACGAAGCACCGTCCACCAGGCCGGCGATTACGCGGTGCATGTCGTATGAGCGCTGCGACGAGTCGGGGATCAGGGCATCCAGATCAGCCGGCCCGACCTCGGGCGGACTCCACTCTGCGATGGTGGGCGGCGGATCGAGGTTGTTCTGTGGCAGGTAACCGAGCATGCGACGGGTCAGGGCAAGCGCCTGTGGCTCCCCCGCCGCCAGAAAGTGCGCGACACCACTCGTCTCGTTGTGCACGCGCGCGCCGCCCAGTCCTTCGAAGTCGATCTCCTCGTGCGTCACCGTCTTCACGACGTTGGGGCCGGTAACGAACATGTAGCTGCTCCCGTCGACCATCACCGTGAAGTCGGTGATCGCCGGGGAGTAGACGGCTCCCCCCGCGCAGGGCCCGAGCACCACCGAGATCTGCGGGACAACGCCGGAGGCAAGCGTGTTGCGCAGGAAGATATCGGCATAGCCTCCCAGCGACGCGACCCCCTCCTGGATCCTGGCACCGCCGGAGTCGGACAGGCCGATGATCGGCGCCCCTGTCTGCATGGCCATGTCCATCACCTTGCAGATCTTCTCGGCGTGCGCCTCCGACAGCGATCCCCCGAAGACCGTGAAGTCCTGGGAGTAGACAAATACCAGGCGACCGTCGACTCGACCGTAGCCGGTCACCACCCCGTCACCGAGATAGTGTTCGTCGGCCAGCCCGAAGTCGGTGGCGCGATGCGTCACCAGGGCATCGAGCTCGGAGAACGATCCCTCGTCGAGGAGCAACTCGAGGCGCTCGCGCGCGGTCAGCTTGCCGCGCCCGTGCTGCTGCTCGATGCGCTGCTCTCCGCCCCCGAGTCTTGCCTCGGTTCGCAGCCCCTTCAGGCGCGCAATCTTGTCGGCCGTTGACACGGGGCGTCCTCCGAGCAGTTGTGGGCCCAGCAGGGATCGAACCTGCGACCAGCCGGTTATGAGCCGGATGCTCTCACCACTGAGCTATGGGCCCGGATGGATGGTGGACAAGTCCGAGTATAGAGGGTCGTCTTTGCACAAAGACGTCGACATCTGGTCACCTTGTGGATAAGTCGCGTGACCGATCAGCGTTGGCGCGGCTATCATCGGAATCCGTCGCAGTCGCGACGTGATCCCCTCCCACCGCGCTGCAAGGTGATGTGTTGACCAAAGTAATTGCCATCGCAAACCAGAAGGGCGGCGTCGGCAAGACGACCGCATCCATCAACCTTGGCGGTGCCCTGGCAGAGTTGGGGTATCGGGTTCTCTGCATCGACATGGACCCGCAGGCGAACCTGACGGTGGGCCTCGGCATCAGCCTCTCCGACGTGCGGCACTCGATGGCCGATGTCCTTTCCGAAGACCGTGTGCCGCTTGACGAGATCATTCGACACACTGACATGCCAGGCCTGTCGGTTGCACCCAGCACGCTCGAGCTGGCGTCCACCGAGGTCGAGCTGTTCACTGCCATCGGGCGTGAGATGGTGCTCCGCGACGCCCTTGCCGACTGGGCAGATCGACAGTACGACGTGATCATCATCGACTGCCCGCCAACGCTTGGCCTGTTGACCATCAACTCGCTGGTCGCCAGCTCGCGGGTGATCATCCCGGTGCAAACCCAGTACTACGCCATCAAGGGCCTGACCGCTCTGATCAAGGTGATCAACACGATCAAGATCAAGCTCAACCACGACCTGGAGATCCTCGGCCTGCTGGCCACCTTCTACGATGGCCGCACGGTGTTGGCGCGAGAGATGCTGCAGAACCTGCGCGAGCTGGGCGACCATCGGGTCTTCAACACCATGATCAAGCAGACCGTGAAGCTCGGCGAGGCGCCGCTGACCGGCAAGCCGGTGACGGAGTACGCCACCAACTCCTCCGCTGCCCGCGCGTTCCGCGACTTTGCGCGAGAGGTGGTCGAACTTGGCTAGCAAGCGGCCCGCGTTCAGCCAGAACATCCATCGCCTCTTCGACGAGGCGCAGGCGACCGACCTCGCACCGGGAATCGTCTCGCTCATCGAGTCGCGCGCCACGCGTGCACAAATCCGCGAAGTGCCGGTCGAGCGGATCCTGCCCAACCCGGCGCAGCCGCGTCTCTCTTACGAAGAGGACTCGCTCACCGAGCTGGCCGATTCGATCCGCGAACACGGGGTGCTGCAGCCGATCCTGGTCCGCCCCGTCGGCAGCCAGTACGAGTTGATCGCGGGCGAGCGCCGCTGGCGGGCGTCGCGGATGGCGCAGCGCGAATCGATCCCGGCGATCGTCGTGGAGTTCGACGACGAGACTGCCCTGGAGGTCTCGATCATCGAGAACCTGCAGCGCGAGGATGTCTCCCCCCTCGAGGAGGCGGCCATGTTCCGCAAGATGACCGACCTCGGCTACTCGGTCCGCCAGCTGGCCCAGAAGATCGGCAAGGACAAGGGCTACGTCGAGAACCGGATCCGCCTTGCGGACGCCCCGCCGGAGGTGCGCGAGTTGGTGTCCGTGCGCAAAGACACGATCAGCCACGCATACGAGCTGATGAAGATCGGCGACGAACGGACCCGCCGCCGCCTCGCCAAGAAGGTGGCCGCCGGCGAACTGACGCTTGCCAAGCTGCGCCGCATCACCGGTGGCGGAGGTGACGACCGTCCCGAGCCGGCCGGCCCCAAGCGGCGCGCCCGCACCGTGGCGGGGCACGTGGCTGCCGTGCGCGCCACCGACGACGCCCTCGTGAACAACCGAGCCAAGTTGGACGAAGCGATCGACGAGCTGGTGGAACTGCTCGGGCATCGGGATCTGCTCGAAGAGATCCCCGAGACCAACCGAGACAATCTCGCGCGGACGTTGACGATCACCAAGCTCAAGCTCGAGAACGCCATCGCCATCATTCGGGTCACGCGCGAGCTCTAGGGAATCTCCGCGGGGCGGCAGCCCACCGACAGCTGATTCGCACGGCTCAGGGGGTGTAGGCTATCACCCCGCGCTGAGCGACAAGGAAGTCGATCAGCTTTGCCCCTGCCTCCGGATCCGTCCTGCGCAGGCCGGCGATGGAGCGCGGGAGCTCGAAGATCGGCGCGGCGAGTGCGCCGGCCGTATCGATGCCGACCACGTGGTCCGGCCCCCCGCCGACCAGGAAGACGCGCTGGAATCCTCGCGCGTCCAGGCCGGCAACCTCGCAGAACGCTGCAATGGCCGTTCCGACCCCCATCCGCTTGGCGAAGTCGACGAACAGGTCGGCCGCCCAGTGATCGATCTGCTCATCGGTCTGGGCCGCCACCATCATCCGGTAACTCCGCTCGTCGGTCCCGCTCATTCGCTTCTCCAACTGTTGTCTGCCGGCCGATTCTAGCGAAGCGACAGCGGCCGGGAGCGCACCGATCGGGCTCGACCGCGGCAGGCCATCGGCTATCCTCCGGCCGTGAGCGAGCGTACGGCCCGAACGAGCACCGAGCAGACCATCTCCTATGAACTGGTCCGAACTGAATCCGGCGAGGCGGTCGTCGTCGGCAGCGCCACGTTCCGCGACGGTCGATTCGTGGTCGACGCACCCGAGGCGGTGTCGGTCGCCGTTTCCGAACTGCTGGCGCGTGCCTTCGTCGACCGCGTCAAGGCCGACGAGCGGGCGCGGGGCTACCGCCGCAGCGGACGCGGCGAGGTCGGCATGCTGGTGCCCGGGATGCCGGAACACTTCATTGCCCGGCTCCGCGGGCTATGGCTCCCCTACCCCGACGGATCGGTCATCACCGCCCGGGCCACGGTCGCGCCGACCAGCTCCCTGCGGCCCACACCCGCCGACCTCGCCGAGTCGGGCGCACCGGTGACCGACCCCGAGGTTCGTCGCGCGAGCCTGGCCGACAGCGGTGCCACGCTGAACGCGGGCCCGCTCGTCCGCTCAAACGAACCGGCGACCGGCATCCGGCCGCCGACACAGTCAGTGGCGCGGACCGACTGCGGCTGGATCATCTGATACATAGAAATCCCAAGATTCTCGGGAGATTCTCCGATGAGGCCGTCGACGACGTACCGAGCGCCCACTCGGGTAGAATCGCGCCCATGCTGAAGTACGTGGCCTTTCCGGGCCTGATCCTGATCGTGGGCGTCGCCTACTTCCTGCTCACGGCTGAGCCGATCGGGTCGGTCCTGCTGGTGATCTTCGCCGGCGCCATGGGCGTCATGACCTGGGTGCTGTTGCCAACCCTCGACAACGTGGGACCGACGGCCCCGGTCGACCCGGACTTCGAGCAGTCGGGCCGCTGAGCGGCGGCTGGATGCCCGGGCGTGGAAGTGCCGGGCAATGTGGCTGCCCTAGCGAGTCTCCCCGCTAACACACCGCCCGGCTCGCCCCTAGTAACGCGCGCCCCGCTGATTCGTTAGTCCCCGACCGCGGGGCATCGCCGCCGCGTGCAGGAGTTAGCGGATACCGGTGTCGTAGCTGACCAGCAGCTCGGTTGCCGGCCCCTCCAACTCCACGCCGAACTCGATCGGCGCGGCCGTCCCCATCAGCCCGTCGACCGCCTGGGGTACCAGCCGATAGAGGCCTGACGGCAAATCGATCGAGAACTCGCCGTCGGCGCCAGAGGTGACGCGAGCGATCTCGGCGTCGTCCAGATCGGTGATCACCAGCACGGCACCGGCGACCGGTCGGTCAGCGCAGTCCGGATCGGGCGGATCCGTGACGACCGGGCAGGTCGGCCCCGCGACGACCGAGCCGCGCACGCCGGTCGGACCGGGGAGCTCGTCCCCTTCTTCGCGCAGGAGGGTCACCGAACCCTCCCCGCTTAACGCGTAGGTCCAGCGGCGCTCGCTGATGCACCCGGCGGGGCAATCGCCCCAGCCGATGCGGACCACGACCTCCCAGCCCGCATCCGTGTCGGTGACCTGGTACCACGACGACTGCCCGATCAGGTTGGGGTCGAGCGGTTCGATTCCGGTGAAGCGGGCCTGCTGCGCAAGGACGAGCTGTACCGCCTCGTCCGCGGTTAGTGGTGCCGTCGTGCCGCCGGGCAGCCTGGAGCACGCAGCAAGGATCAGGATCAATCCGATGATGGTGATGGCCGCGGAGCGGCCGGATGGGCGTCTCATGTTGCCCGGACGCTGCGGATGCCCTGGCGGTTCCCACACGGGGCCGCTCAGGAGCTCCGGAGATGGCTGGCCGCGCCCGAGAAGCTTGTCCGCGGAGAGGGGACGACCTACCGCAGGAACGAATCGAGGGCGGCCGCATGGCCGCCCTCGGAAACTACTGCCCGCCGTGGCGGCCGGGGTCGAGGCTTCCGTCAGCTCCCGCCCAGGCCGCGCCGACCGTTAACCATGCGCATGATCAGCAGGACACCGACGGCGCCGAGTGTCGCGATGAGAATGCTCTCGACATTGATTGCGTCGACCGAACCGATCTTCAGCACTTCGGCGGCCACGTATCCGCCGACCAGCGCGCCGACGATGCCCAGGACGATCATCATCACGAGACCCTCCTTGCTGCCAACGATCTTGCTTGCGAGAAAGCCGGCGACGGCGCCGACCACGATCCAGGCAATCCAACTCATGAGATCCGTTCCTTTCGAGTGGGCGCCGGCCGAGCGACCGACGCGGTTGAGGGGGACGTTTCGCACCGTCCGCCGAGACTCCAAGGCTCGCGGGCTGACCTAGGCGGAGGCGGTCCCGCTGCGGAACACGCCGAGCGCCCACAGGACCACGAGCTCAAGGATGCTCCAACCGGCGAGGGCGACAATCGCTGCCAGGTCGAGGATCGAGCCACCGGACTCGAGGGCATTGACCTTCAGAATGCCATCGAACGGGCCGACGAAGAACGTGCTGATGTCGAGGATACCGGACACCAGTGCGTTTCCCTCGCGGGCGTCCAGCACCAGCAGGACCACTCGCAAGATGATCACGAGTTGGATCAGCCCGAACGCCAGAACGACTATCCGTCGGCCTAGCTCGTTTCCCCCGGGGCGCGTCGTGGTCGTCCGGCGCGTGGCCATGGATGACGTCTCAGAGGCCCCGACGGCCGCGGGGTCCGGCGTGACGACCGTGTGTTCGGTCTGTTCCGTTTGCTCGGTCATGGCTGGGGCCTCCTCATGTGCATGAAGGCATCCGGGGCAGCGGCGCCAACATGGCCGCCGCCGGCAGGCACCCCGGCCACTACCGCACTTGCAGTTAAGCACAGTCGTGTGCTAGTGTCAACTGTAGTGTTGTCACTTCACTTTAGGAAACAAGCGAAATGCCAGCGTCGACCGGGGCCCTGCTAAGGCAAGCTCGCACAGTGCGCGGGTTCTCGGTGGTGGATGCTGCCCGCGCTGCGGCCATCTCTCCAGCCTATCTGAGCAGGCTGGAGAACAATGCCGTCAGGAAGCCCTCGCCGCATGTGCTGTACCAGCTCAGCCGGGCGCTTTCGGTGCCCTACGCGGAGTTGATGCGCCTGAGTGGCTATCTCATGCCGGGCGGTCCTGATCAGGACGCCTCAGGGACCCTCAACGCCGCGCTCTTTACTGACCTCACCGATGACGAGCGCCACGAGCTTGTCGAGTACCTGGCCTGGTATCGCTCCCGTCGGCGCTCCAGAACTCCAGCCAATCCCGTCTGAGAGATGTCGACACATTGAGGGTAGGCACCGCGGCGATCCCGATGCGCTACATGATTGGCTCCGGCGGGCCGGAGCCGGCCGTGTACTGAATCGGGGCGGCACGGCGTCGAGCGAGATCCCTCTCCCCCACCCCGAGCGGTCGCGTGCGTGGCTGAACGTCGCGCTGGTGGAGTGCGATCGATGCCACCAGGTCGAGCAGCGCCGCTCTCCTGTCCAGCGCTACTGCTCCGGGTGTTCGACCGCGCTGGCTCGCGAGTGCAGCGTGTCGCTGTGACCCGCCGGCGACGAAAGCTCCGAGGGCATGGCGGGTAGGCGACCCGGCGGCGGAGCGTCCCGCTCGGCCTTAATCAACCCTCTGGGGCCGGCCGTGCTGATGGTGACTCAGGTGTTCCGCATGCGGTAGCCCAGCCCACGGACCGTTTCGATCATCTGTGCGCGCTCGCCGAGCTTCTTGCGAATTGAGCGGACGACCACCTCGACGACGTTGCTGCCCGCCGCGGCGTGCTCGTAGCCCCATACCTGCTCGAGGAGGGCCTTGCGCGTGACCGTCTGTCCCCTACCGTCAAGGAGATGCGCGAGCACGCCGAACTCCAGCGGGGTGAGATCAACGCGCTCGCCGTCCAACACCAGCTGCCGGTTCTCGGCGTCGAGCAGCTGCTCCTCGGAGATGCCGAGTTCAGAGGCGACCAGCCAGGCCAGCCAGGCATCTACGGATCCAGGCCCGAAGTCGAGCAACGTGGGATGGAAGTCCCGCGCGTCGAGCTGAACCGGGCCGCCGGGCAAGAGCTGGAAGCCAAGCGGAGTCGCAATCGGTCCGTAGGTCGCGAGATCGTAGACGCCTGCGTAGACACGCTGGAGATTCGGCCGCAGTTCCATGTAGGCCCGTTTCAGGTCGAGCCAGCACGCAGCCTGGACGCCGCCCGGCGCCTCGCCGCGATCCCGATCGAGCTGGCCTCGATAGAAGAGGATCCGTCCTCTACCGCGCAGGGGATGCCGGTCCAGATGATCCAGCCAGAACGCGCATGCCGCGTCCTCTTCCAGCCAGCGGCGCGGCACCGCGGTCGGCTCGAAGAAGAGCGCGAACCCCGCCGCCGAGCCACCGTCCTCGCGCACCACCCGGAATGCCTGCGGCAGGCGCTGCCACCATCGTTTCCAGGCGGCCGCATCGGCCGGACCGAGGTGCCGGTCGAGGATGGCGGTGATCGCCGCGGCATCGGTGGCCAAGGCCTGTTCGACCGCGTACGGATGCCGATCAGACGGGAAGAACGCCTCCCGCGGCACCGGGTTCTCGATCATGAAGAGCATGTCGGCGGTATAGCGCCAAAGCTCGGCACGGCCGACGTTGGCGACCTCTCGCCGCAGCTGGCGCCAGGCCGCGCCCTTGAGCCGCCGGTAGCGTTCGGGATCGGTGGCACGAAGCACGCCGGAGATGGCCTGCTGCATCGTCTCGTGGACGACCAGCCCGTCGCGCATGACCTCCACGAAGGGCAGGCGGCGGAGCCGCTCGAGGCCGTCGTCAGGTGCGAGATCGGGCAGCATTGCATGGAGGAGCGAGCGGGTCATGCGCCGGACCACCGATGCCGCATCCAGGACAGGCCGGGTCGTCGGGTCAAGCTCGTCGAGGTAGACACGCGCGAGCGCCTCCAGCACGCGCTGCAGTGCGGCCTCCTCGATCTCGAGGTCCGGCCGATCTCGCAGGGCGCCGGCGGCCACGACGAGGGCCAGCGGATGGCCGCGCAC
This sequence comes from Chloroflexota bacterium, assembly GCA_040882375.1. Lineage (GTDB taxonomy): Bacteria > Chloroflexota > Limnocylindria > QHBO01 > QHBO01 > CF-167. Next base: position 2,373 of record JBBEBK010000132.1, on the reverse strand, counting down.
CACCCGGTTCAGCTTTCTGGCGACGGGTGGCTCGACGCCATCGCGCCCGAGCAGCTCGGTGGCATCATCCGGCGAGAGCGGCCCGAGGGCGATCGAGCGGAAGAACCCATGCCAGCCGGGAGCCGTCTCCCAGGCGAAGATCGGCAGTTCGCGTCCGGCCAGGATGAGCCGCACGTTCACGCCGAGGGCCGGCACGAATTCGCTTCGTAGCCAGCCGTCGATGAGCCTGATGCCCTCGTAGGTATCAAGGGCGAGCATGACCCGATCACCGAGATCGCTCAGGCGGCGCGTCACGTCCGGCAGGTCGTCGCCATCCGCCCCCACGGCCCGCCCCAGCTCGCGGAGGAAGCCCGTCTCGGTCGGCTCGAACGTCCGGCAGTCGAGACGCACCACCGTCGCGCCGGCGGCTCGCGCCTCGGCGAGGAACGCCTCGAGGAGCGTCGTCTTGCCCACGCCGGCGATGCCGTGCAGACACGAAACGAGCGGGCCGTTGGGGGCGAGGGTGTCGCGAAGAGCCGTGAGCTCCTCCTCTCTTCCGACGAGGAGCTCACGCGCGCGACGCTCCAGCAGTGGACCAACGGCCTCCATCACGCCTCTAGCCTACTTCGCTCCTCGATCGCGGCGGACCGCCAGCCCTGCATGGTCTGGGACGGCAATCGCTGGCCCCGAGCTCGTGGAGCCTGCGCCATCGCCGCCTCGGGCAGCGCTCTCGACCCGCGGTTGGCCAGTTGACAAACGATGATCGTCTCAGCCTTGGCCCGCGGCCCGCTTGAATAGCGGTCCAAGGGAGAAGTACACGACGGGTTCGTCGCCCACGACCCACGCGTCGTGTCCTGGCTGGATCACAGCGATGTCACCGGGCCCGAACTCAACCTCCGTTCCGTCCTGGTAAGCGACCGCGAAACGACCGGAGATGAACAACTTCACGTGGAATCGATCACAGCGGGGCGTCCCGTCCACGGGAGCCGAGTGTTCGGTCCAGTTCCAGCCTGCCTGAAGTGTCATCCTTCCGACGTCCTGGCCCATCAGGGCGATCCAGTCGCCGTGCGCCTTCTCGTAAGGTTCTTCCGCCCGGTCCGGGGCATCGAAGCGCTTCCGCTCGACCAGTTGCATGCTTACCTCTCTTCCGTCGGAGGCCGCCTGGCGGCCACCGACCTGCGCTGTGGCTCGCTGTTCGATCGGCCATGCCGTTGAAGTCGCTCTACGCGGCGACCGCCTCGAGCCCGCGAGTCACGCGGCTCGGCTCCTCGAGCACACCGAACTCCTGCGACACGAGGCCGACGAACGCGGGCTGGCCCTCGATCGTCCGCCACAGATCGGAGGTGCGGTAGGCCTCCATCGACTCGCGGTCGCGCCAGACGTGGACGCCGCCGTAGGTGTTCGTCTCCGGGTTGCCGATGAAGGTCTTGCTGATCAGCCCGGGCACCTGCGCGATCGCCGGCGCCAACTGATTACAGGCGGCGAGGTAGTCCTCTCCGCTGAGGCCCTCGAGATGGAAGGTGACGACCTGAATGTGCATCTCTCACTCCTTGTGACTACAGGACCGATGCGTGGTCAAGCCCAAACGTATGAGCCATCGGCCCCGTCACATGAGGGAAAGATGAGATCTGCCTGAGATCGCCTCATGGAGCCCGGTAGCCGAGCTACAGGACCGGCGCGCAGGTCGGTAGTTACACATCGCGTAACTTCTGTACGTTCCAGCCGAGGCGACGAACGGCGCCGGTCGGTGCACAGCGGCTCGAACCTGAAAACGACGGGACCAGCCGCGAGGGCCAAACAGAGCCGATTCGTGCTTAGAATCGACGCAAGAACGTGCTACCCCGGTACCGAACGGCCGGCGGCGGCCAATGAGGACGACCCCGCCGAGCCCTCGACGATCAGTTCATCGCCTTACGAGTCGCACTCGCGCTGTCATCCACCACCAGCCGGCCAGCACTGCGAGCTGACCGACGGACAGAATCCCGACAACGATCCCTGCCGCCGACACATCCCCGTCCGCCATGGCGCCGAGACCATTGCGGAGCGTCTCGACGGCCAACACGGCAATCGCCAGCGCCCCGAGCCCCAGCAGGGTGAGTGCGATCCACCCGCGGGTCAGCCGAATCGCTGAGAGTGCTATCGTGACGAGCACGACGACCGCCGGCCAGACATAGGTTCCGCGACGGATGAGATCGAGCTCGACGTAGCCGGCCACCCCAACGACCCAGGCATGCAGGCCGATCGTCCAGCCGCCGAGCAGGAGCAGCACGATGCCGGCGGCCGCGAAGTCACGGCGGCCGAGCGTCGCGGCTCGTCCGAGCGTGACGCGTGCCGACGCAGCGAGGAAGCCGAGCGAGAGCAGGCCCCATGCAACGACGAACCCCCCGAGCGCGA
>JBBEBK010000131.1:0-14647 GCA_040882375.1 Chloroflexota bacterium | reverse complement strand
CCGCGTGGGTGGTCCACTCGCCGTCCTTCTCGACCGCCTCCATGAACTCGTCGGTCACCCGCACGGAGTTGTTGGAGTTCTGGAAGAAGACCGATTCGTACGCGGCGCCCCCGTTGAAGTTGCCGTCATAGCCGGCATCGATCAGCGCCCAGGCCTTCCGCTCCTCGATCAGCTTGCAGTCGATGAACTCTTCGACATCGGGGTGGTCGATGTTGAGGATCACCATCTTTGCCGCGCGCCGGGTCTTGCCGCCCGACTTGATCACGCCGGCGAAGGCGTCAAAGCCCTTCATGAAGGAGACCGGGCCGGAGGCTGAGCCGCCGCCGCGGAGCCCCTCGGTCTTGGAGCGAATGGTGGACAGGTTGGAGCCGGTGCCGCTGCCGCCCTTGAAGAGCATCCCCTCGGTGTGGGCCAGGGTCAGGATGCTGTCCATGGTGTCTTCGACGGAGTTGATGAAGCAGGCGGAGCACTGCGGGTGCTCGTCGATCCCGACGTTGAACCAGACCGGGCTGTTGAAGGCGGCGCGCTGCTTGAGGAGGATGTCGGTCAGCTCGGCGTGGAAGGCTTGGCTGTCCTCGGGCGTGGCGAAGTACTGGTCCTTGTCGCCCCATCCGGTGATGGTGTCCACCACGCGCCCGATCATCTGCTTGACGGAGTGCTCGCGCTCCGGCGTGCCGAGGTGGCCGCGGAAGTACTTGCTGGCCACCACGTTGGTTGCGAGGGCCGACCAGGTCTTGGGGAACTCGAGGTTCTTCTGCTCGAAGACGACCTTGCCGTGCTCGTTGGTGATGGCCGCTTCCCTGGTGTCCCACTCCACGGTGTCATACGGATCTACGCCCGGGCGGGTGTAGCGGCGCTCGATGGTCAGCCCCTTCCAGGTCCGCTTCTCCCCGGCGCGCAGCTGGTGATAGCCGCTCTTCTTGGTGCCGTTCCCTTTGCCGTTGCCCGGCGTGGCGGTCGCGTGACCGTTGCCGTCGGTGTGCTTGGCCGGCGCCTGCTGGGGGGTCGCGGAGCGTGCCATCGGTGCGTTTCCTTTGTGCTCGGAGGGCTGGGTGGGGTCGGAAGGATGTGCGGAACGTGCGCGAAAGGTGTGCGGAAGGTGTGCGGTAACGCCGCGTTTTCAGGAGGGTGAGTGTACGGCCGCAGTATGGCCGCGTCAACCCCAAAACCACAAGATGTGGTGGGTTCGGGTCGGTGGGGGCGCTACCTATTGTGGAGTAGTTGGTTGCCATGTGGATGGCCTGTGGAGGGGCTGTGGACAGTCTGGCGGCTTGTGCGGGGGGTTCCGGGCCGTTGCGGTGGGGGGCGTCGCGGTGGGGGCGTCGCGGTGCGGGTCGGCGAGGGAGGTCTGGGGCGGGAGGTGGCGCCGAGGGGAGTTGGCCGAGAGGCATTCTGCCTGCCAGGCGTGGCAGCGGATCGGCGCGCCTGGCGGCCCGGGCCCTATGGGACGGCCCGGCCGCCGGCGCGTGAGGCGGAACGGGAGGCATCGGTCGCGTTGTCATACGCGAGATCGTCCGCAGTTGCATGGCGACCGCGGTGTTGCGCCCCGTGGATCTAACGATCACGCGTCGGTCCAAATTGGCCGGTTTGGGGCCGGATAGGGGCCAAGAGATGCTCCCAGGGGGAATCGGGATCCCTAACTCGGCAATGGTTGATCGTTGGATCCGCCCGGTGGAACCGGACTGAATCGGTGGAACCGGACTGAATCGGTGGAACCGGACTGAACCGGACCAACCGTCTCCCGGGCGAACCCTGTCCCGGGAGGGAGGCCTGGCCTAGAGCACAATCAGTGCATCGGCGCCCGGATCAATCCCGCGGGCGAGGGCACGCAGCCCATCCCAGGTGCGGAGAGGCAGCGCTTCGTTGAGCATCGGTCCCGCTGCCTTGATCATCCGGCGGTTGGCGACGGTCGCCGAGACGAGCAGGATCGTGCGGTCAGCCGAGAGGTCTCGGGTCTTGAGGTGCGCCGCGCGGAGCTGTGCCTGGACATCGGCGAACCGCGTGATGGCCTCGACCACGATCCGGCAGTTCGATGTGGACAGCACCGCGTCAGCAGCGCGGAGGTCACCGGGGCGCGGCACGGGAACCTCGACCTCCCAGCGCCAGTCTGCCGCGACCCGCTGGCGAAGCCGGGCGAGGAGCGCGAGTTGCGGGGCGTCCAGGGGACGGCGGACTGCGGGGTAGAAGCGAATGCTGCACCGCAGCCCCACGGCAGCGGCGTGCCGGCTGACCGCGACAACGCTCAGCGTGCGGACCAGACCGTGCTCGCGCCGACTCACCTCGGACTTCGAGCAGCCCAGAACGACCGATACCTGGTGCTGCGTCCTGCCAGCGGCGATCCGGGCGAGGCGCAGTTCCCGGCCGGTGTTGTCGTTCACCCAGAGCGCCTGTCGGGTCGCCTCGTGGATCAGGCTCATTCGGTTCGCCGCTGGCATGCACCGATGGTGGCGTCGCGACCTTATCGGCGAGTTATCGGCTGTTGGCGGGTGTCGGGGGAGAGGGTGTGTTCCGCCCAGTGGATCTAACGATCAAGGATGGCCCCAAATCGGCCGGTTTCGGGCCAGATAGGGGCCGGGAATTGCGCCCCAGGGGAATCGGGGCCTCTAACTCGGGGATGGTTGATCGTTGGATCCGCCCCGTGGAACCTGACGGGACGCAGGTGGACCAGGCGGAGCGGGGCTAGGGGTAGGTTGCCACGTCGGTCTGGGCGACGAGGAAGCTGCCGGAGTTCGTTGAGCGGATCGCCTGCACCCGGATGTAGTAGGTGCTCCCCGAGACGAGCTGCGTGGGCGAGGCCACGAAGGTCCCCGCAGCCTGGTCGGAGATGGCCGCCAGGTAGGGATCGCCCTCCAGGTAGGCAGGGAGCGGGTTCGTTTCGGAATAGACGAGCTTGTAGTAGGTGAAGCACTCGCCCGGCCCGCCGTACGGGGTCCAAGTGAGTTTCGTCCCCTCGGCCACGGCCTCCACGCCCAGCACGCCGAGCGCCTTCACCGGTTTGCCCATGGCCGACGCGACCGGTGAGGTGGCGATCACCCCGTCATCGGCGTTGAAGGCCATGGTGCGGTAGTAGTAGGTCACGCCCGGGTCGACACCGATGTCGTAGGCGGAGGTCTTCTCCGCGTAGCCCGTGTAGGTCGTCCCCGGGTCCACCGCGCCACCCGATGGCGGGTAGGCGGCGGGGATCTCCGGCGAGGTGCTGCGCAGGGTGGTGTAGTGGTTGAACGCGCCTGCGCCCTCGTACATGGACCAGTTCAGCACCACGCCACCGTTGCAGGTGGTCGGCCACAGCGACAGGCTGCCCATCACCGGCGTCGGCACCGGGGTCGGCTTTGGGGTCGGCTTTGGGGTCGGCTTTGGCGTGGGGACAGGCGTCGGCACCGCGGTCGGCACCGCGGTCGGCACCGCGGTCGGCTCGGGGGTGGGGGCGTCGGTCGGCTCCAGGGTGGGGGCAAGGCTTTCCGAGGCCGATGGCTCCGCAGAGACCGATGGCACCGGCGTCGGCGTCCCGCCGTTCCCCACCGCCACGTACAGCTCCCGTGCGCCGACAGCGGCGGCAAAGACGAGCGACGTTGCTACCAGTGCGGGCACGAAGCGTGGCACGCGGAAGAGCTGACCCAGCGACCAGCCGACGCGCGGGCCGCGGTCGCGATCCGACTCAGCGGCGCGATGCGACTCAGCGGCGCCGCGGTCCGGCAGCTGGGAGAGGAGCCGGTCGCGCAGGTCATCGGAGAAGCCGCGATCCGGCCGCGACGCGAAGTCGGCGGAACGCGCCCGGTCGCCGGCCGCGGCCAGGTCGCGCTCGAGGTCTGCGAAACGATCTGCGAAGCGGTCGTCAGACGGCATCGATCGTCTCCCGGGCATCGGTGACGGCGGCGGCGGCGGGGGCGGCAAGTCCGGCCGGCGCGCGCAGCGGACGGTCGAGCTGCATGGCGCCGCGCAGGGCGGCCAGCGCGCGGTGCAGCTTCACCGCGAAGGTGGCACGCGAGCAGCCGATCACCGCGGCGGCATCCTCGGCCGACAGGTCGTCGTAGAAGCGCAAGGCCAGCACCTGGCGGTGCGCGGCCGAGATGCCACTCATCGCCCGTCGCAGCTCGTCGCGGTCGAGCGCCGCGGCGAAGGCGTCGCCGCCTCCCCCATCGACATCGGTCCCGGACAGGTCGACCAGCCGCCGCCCGTGGCGAACGTGGTCGACGACCGAGTTGGCGGCCACCCGGTAGAGCCAGCCGCCAAACGCGTCGTTGCGAAAGTCGCGGTAGCGGATCGCCTCCAGGGCACGCTGGAAGGTGGTGGCGGTCAGGTCTTCGGCCACGGAACGCTCCCTGACGCGTCGCTGCACGAATCCGAAGATCCGCGGCAGGTAGAAGTCGTACAGCTCGCCGAACGCGGCAGCGTCGGACCGGGCGCGGTCCACGAGGGTCCGCTCCCGGTCACGATCCATGCGGCTGCCGTTGTTCGGCCCATCCATCGGTTGCTGAGGCTAGGCAGGGTGGTGCGGCGGGGCAACCTGACGGCAGTACTGTTCATGCCGCTGACCGTCACCCCACCGCTGCACGCCATCGGCCTCTACTCGACCGTGATCGTCACGGCCGCGGTCAGGCCCAGGACGTACCAGCCATCGGGTCCGGATCCCATCGCGAGGACCCGATATGTGAAGGTCTGTCCAGGCTCGACGCTGGTGTCCACGAAGTAGGTGCTTCCCGGATCACCGACCACGCCGATCAGCTCGGTCCCGTCGTTGAGCGGGTAGAGCGGATTGGCGTTGCTGGCCGATCGCACGACCTTGTAGGCGGCGAACCCATCGGCTCCGCAAGCCTCCCAGGCCAGCTTGATGCCGTCGGCACCCTGGACCACCTCGAAGGCCAGCGCCTTCGGCTCGGCCGGCGGGGCGGAGCACTCCTTGAAGACACCGTCCACGTTGCTGGCGGCCTTGACCACGTACCCGGCCTCTCCGTGGCTCACGGCGAAGACGCGGTAGTGCAGCTCCTTGCCGCACGGGGCACCGCTGTCGAAGAACTTGGTCGCCTCGTCCGGACCGATGACTCCGACCAGCTCGTCGTCCTCGCCGCCCGGCCAGGTCACCGTGGCGTCGCGCGAGCGCATCAGCTTGTACTTCTCGAAGGCGCCGCCGAACGCGGTCCACTTGACCACGATCTTGCCGGTATCGGCGTTCACGAAGGCCTCGAGCTGCAGGTCGCCGCTGGGCGCCGGCTTCTCGGTCGTCTTCGGGGCGACCGGCTTGTCGACCGGCTTGGGCTCGGCCGGCTTCTCGGTCGGCTCGGGCGTCGGCGTCTTGTCGGATGGCTGCCAATCGGGCAGGTCCTTCGCCTCGTCGAAGTCGGCCGCGGTGCCGTCAGGCTTGTCGGTGTCGCCGGACGGCTTGTCGGCATCGGCGTCGCTGCCGCCGTTGCCCGCCGTCTTGTCGTCAACCTGGGCGGTGGTGGCGTTGGCGTCGTGGTCGGCCGACATCGGTCGCAGGACCGATGCACCGAAGGTGATGGCGCCCACCATGAACAGCGCGGCGAGCGCGGTCGTGGCGGTGCTGGTCAGGGTGCGGAAGATGCGTCCCCGGTCGGAGTGCTTGTCCATGGTGCGTGCTGCTCCCTCGTATGAATGCTGGGCGCGGCGCGCCCGATGACAACAACAGAACGAGGGGAGACGCCTGGGATTACGCCCGCAGGGTGGTCCGGTGGTACCGGTTGGGGGAGGACCTTGGGGCGCGGTGGCGCGGCGGAGTCTGCGCGCGGGCGCTGCTCACAGAAGCACGATCCCGTCTGCGCCCGGATCTCGGCCGGCGGCCATCGCCTGCAACGTCCCCCGGGTCGGCGACGGGAAGCTAACGGCAAGCAGGTCGCGCGCTCCCCGAAGCGCGGCTCGGTTGGCGTGCGTGGCCTTCAACACGATCACCAGCCGTGGGATGCGGCCGTCGCGCTGCTTCAGCGTCGCGGCGCGCAGTTGAGCCTGCGCGTCGCGGAAGCGCGTGATCGCTTCGACCGCAATCACGACCGGCGGCGACGAACGGGATGTGAGCAGCGCGTCAAAGGCGCGCAGATCGCCGCTGAGGGTCAGCGGTGCCTCGAGGCGCCAGTGCCATGCGCTGCCGACGCGGCGGCGAAGCTTGTCCAGGAGCGCAACCTGGGCCGCGTCCCGCAGGGCGCCGCCGGTCGGGTAGAAGCGGGCGTGCAGCCTGAGGCCGACGGCCGCGCCGTGCCGCGCGGCCTCCGCGATGCCCACGTTTCGCCGCGCGCCGCGCTCGACGCGGCCTACCCGCGAGTGCGAGCAGTGGAGGGCGCGGGCGACGTCGACCTGTCGCAGCCCTGCCGCGAGCCTCGCCTCACGGAGCTCGCGCCCGAGTTCGCCCTGCAGCCGATTCCCGGCAAGGTGAGCCTCCGCCGCGCGTCGCCATCGGTTTGCCACGGCGTGATGGTCGCCGCAGGACCGTTACCGCGACGTTACCGGGAGACTGCGCGCGCGGAGGCTGCGCGCCCACGAGGCTGCGCGCCCACGCTGGTGCGCGCCCACGCTGGTGATGAACGCTGATCGTTCGTATCGGCGAACATCCGACCGCCTAGGGCGTCTTGTTGGCTGCGCCGCTCCGTCACCGTTCCCCGCGGCCCCGGAGGATGCCATGGGAGCGCGCCCTGGCCCGTTGAGTGGCGGATGTGAACGGCGAGCGTTCACGCCGGGGGCTGCGCGGCGCGCCCTGCCCCGTTGACTGGCGGATGTGAACGGTGAGCGTTCACGCCGGGGCTGCGCGGCGCCGCACGCCCGAATCGGCGACACTGCGCCGCAATGCTCACCGCGCTCACTCCCGTGCTCGCCGGCCTGGGCGCCGCCATCGGCCTGATGGTGGTCCTCTGGCTGGTCAGTCTGCCGCTCCGCAACTCGAGCATCGTGGACGTGGCCTGGGGACCCGCCTTCCTGCTGCAGGCCGTCGTCTACTGGTCGCTGTCCCCGGACGGCTGGGCGGCTCGCAAGACGCTCGTGCTCGTCCTGGTGGCGGTCTGGGCGACGCGGCTGGCCGTTCACGTTGCGACGCGCAACGCGGGCAAGGGCGAGGACTACCGCTACGCGGCCTGGCGCGCGCAGCACGGCGACAGGTGGTGGTGGCGCTCGTTCTATCGGGTCTTCGTGCTTCAGGGACTGCTGGCGTGGTTGATCGGGATGCCGCTCCTGGCAGCGCAGTCCGGCGGGCCGGCCGCATGGACCCCGCTGGACGCCATCGGTGTCGGGCTGTGGATCATCGGCTTCGTCTTCGAGGCGGGCGGCGACTGGCAGCTGCGCGCGTTCCTGCGCGATCCGGCCAACAGGGGCCGCAGCATGACTCGAGGCCTGTGGCGCTTCACTCGCCACCCCAACTACTTCGGTGACGCGACCCAATGGTGGGGCTTCTTTGCCATCGCGGCGGCCGCCGGTGGATGGTGGAGCCTCCTCTCGCCGGTGGTCATGACCTTCCTGCTGGTGCGCGTCAGCGGCGTCGGCATGCTGGAGCGGACCATCGCGGAGCGTCGCCCCGACTACGCCGACTACATGCGCACCACGAGTGCATTCATCCCCTGGTTCCCTCGTCCGAGTGGGGACGAGCCGTGACGCTCGCCCCGCTGGAGTTGATTCTCGTTCGGCACGCCACTCCCATCGAGCCGTGGAGCCCCGGCTGGGAGGAGCGCGATGACGACCGGCCGCTCACGCTCGAGGGGCAGCGGCGCGCGGACGAGCTGGCATTCGAGCTCGACGCGTATGACCTCGACGCGATCTACAGCTCGCCGTACGCCCGCGCCGTCCAGACGGTGGCTCCCACCGCGGAGCGCCGCTCGATGGAGACGCACCTGCTCCACGACCTGCGCGAACGGCGCCTGAACGCCGGCCCGCGCGACGACTGGGCTGAGCTCCTTGCCCGTTCGTGGGCCGATCCCGACTTCTCGCTCCCCGGGGCCGAATCCGGTCGGGCGGCTCAGCTGCGTGGGATGGGGGTGCTCGATCTGCTGCGAGCGCGCCACGTCGCCGGCGGGCGGCTCCTGGCCGGCAGTCACGGCAACCTGATCTCGCTCGTCCTCCAGGCGCTGGAGCCCGCGGTCGGCCACGACTTCCACCGGGCCATGCCGATGCCAGCGGTCTATCACCTGCAGCACGACGGGATCGGCTGGCGCGTGCTCGGCGGGCATGGGTTCGCGGCCCTGGACGCGCGCAACTAGGAGGCGGACCCGCTAGCGGATGCGGGCGACGGTCAGCCCGTCGGCGACCGGGAGCATGACCACGTCGACCCGCGGGTCGGCGGCGATCTTGGCGTTCAGCGCCCGGATGGCAAGGGTGTCCTCGTCGTTGACCGATGGATCCGCCACGCGACCGCTCCACAGCACGTTGTCGATGGTGATCAACCCCGCGGCGCGGACGAGGCGCAACGCGCCTTCGTAGTAGGCGTCGTAGTTGGCCTTGTCGGCATCGATGAAGGCAAGGTCATAGCTCCCCGCCTCGCCCGCCGCCAGCAGGTCGCTGAGCGTCTCGACGCCCGGTCCCAGGCGAAGCTCGACGCGGTCGGCGACGCCGGCATCGGTCCAGGCGCGGCGGGCGATATCGGTCCATTCACGGCTCACGTCGCAGCAGGTGATCCGCCCATCGGGTGGCATGGCCAGTGCCATGGCGGTCGAGGAGTAGCCGGTGAAGGTGCCGACCTCCAGGATCCGACGGGCGCCGATCAGGCGCACGAGCATGGCGAGCGTGGCGCCCTCCTCGGGCGCGATCTGCATGCCGGCGTTCGGCATCTTGGCCGTCTCGTCGCGGAGGGCGCGCAGCACCTCGGGCTCACGGACACCGACGGTCAGCAGGTACGCGTGGAGCTCTTCGCTCAGGCCGATGGAGCGGTTGCTCACCGCGATGGCACCACGCTGCGTGAGGATGCCTTGGCCGTGGGGGGCTCGGGCTCGGTGGGCTCGCTCGCCTGCACGGGTACGAAGGCGGCCCGATAGGTGGCGACCGTGGCCGCTCCGCCGCGCTCGGTGAAGAACTGCTCGGCTGCGGCGCCGGCGGCAGCCGCCTCGGGGTCGCGATCGCCGGCAAGCATGCCCCAGGCCAGACCGCCGAGGGCCTCGCCGACAAGGTCACGGGCGTCATGCTTGGTCTCCAGCGCGTGTCGGTACCCGGCTCTCGCCTCCTCCCAGCGCCCCTGCCGCGCGGCCTGGCCGGCCTCGGCCGCGGCCAGGATGGCAGTGGCCAGCCGGCCGACGCTCTGTGCGTCGCGCAAGATGCGGATCGCCTGGGCCAGCTCGCCGCCCAGGTTGCCGGCCACCGCCGCAGCTGCGGCGAGGTCTGGTCCCTCGACGATGAAATTGGCATCGGTGGCGGACTCGAGTGCCTGGCGGGCCGCAGCCGGCCAGTCACCGGCAAAGTAGGCGAGGAAGGCATTCTGAAACCTGAAGGACGCGTCGACCATCTGGCTGTCGAGCTGGGACCCAATCTCGTTGGACTTCGCCAGCTCGGCCGCTGCGTCGGCGCGGTCGCCGCGCATCGCCGCGAGCCTGGCGCGCAGGACCGCGAACCACGCGGCAAAGAAGGGAGGCACCACCTCCCCCTCCTCCAGTGCCTGGATCTCGTCCATCCACGCGCCCCACTCGCCCGAGTTCTGGGACATGCCGGCGAGCAGTGCAACGAACTGGAAGACGAACCCCTGGTTCCCCAGGCGAACGGCCAGCTGGTAGCTCTCCTCCGTCAGGGCGATGGCCGCACCAAGGTCCTCGTCGGAGATCACCCCCAACAGGTTGTTCCGGGCGCGCAGGGCCGACGCAGACAGGGCGTGGCCGTCCGCCTCGGCGGCGGCACCACGGAGGGTGGCGGCCCCCTCGATCGTGCGCCCGGCGTGCAACATCGCGGTCCCCTTGTTGATGAGTGCCTCGACCACCGGTCGCACGAGGCGCTGCGGCCCTGCCAGGGTCAGCGCGCGGTCCGCCGTCGTAATGGCCTCGGAGTGGCGGCCGGTCATCATGTAGACCCGCGACAGCTCGGCCAGAAGGGCGGCGTACTCGGCAGACGTGTCGATCGCCGCACCCTCGGTCAGCGTCTCCTCCATGACGGCGACCGCCTGGGGCTCGACCTTCGAGGTCGTGTAGTGGCGACCCATCCAGGTCGCGGCACGGACCACGCCAGCCAGGTCACCGAGGCTCCGGTAGAGGTCGCGCGCGGCGCGAGCATGCTCGATTCCGGCCGCGTAATCAGAGGTGTGGTCGCCGAGCTCGGCGGCGCGGAGGTACAGCCCGGCCTGTTCGGCCGGATCCGCAGTGATAGTGATCGTCTGCTCCAGGTAGCCAACCGCCTGGCGGTTCGAATGCAGGGCGGCGGCGCGATCCGCGGCGGCTACCAGGGCGAGCCGCGCCTGCGCCGCCAGCGCATCTGCCTCCGGGCCGGGACGGGACGCCTCGTGCGCGGACAGGTAGTGGCTGGCGAGCACGCCGGCCGTCTCCTCCTCGCCGAGCGCCTCCAGGTGGCGTGCGGCGGCAAGATGCCGCGCGCGACGGTCCGGACGAGCCAGCGAGGCATAGGCGACCTCCCGGACGACAGCCTGCACGAACTTGTGCTGGCCACGCTCGGGCGACCGCGGGTCCGCATCCACCGTCAGCAGCTGCCGGCGCACGAGTCGGTCGAGGCGGTCGGCCAGGGCCGACGGTTCCTCGCTCGCCACCGCTGCCAGGGCCTCGGTGGTGAAGCTCTGGCCGAGCACCGATGCGTCCTGGAGCAGGGCGCGATCCTCGGGCAGGTTGGCGTCCAGGCGGCTGGCGATCAGCGCCTGCAGGGTCTGGGCAACGCCGAGCGAACCGATCTCCCCGGTGAGACGGTATCGGCCATCCTCGGCGACCAGCAGCTCGCGGTCGAGCAGCATCCGGACCGTCTCGACGGCATACAGCGGGATCCCCTCGGCGCGCTCCACGATCGAGCGCAGGGCCGGTGCCGGGATGCCCGGCACGAGCCCCTCCAGCATCTCCGCGATCTGTGCGTCGGCGAGCGGCTCCAGCGTTACCCGGGTAACGCTGCGCACGCTGCTTCCCCAGTCGGGACGCCGCTCCATGAGCTCGGGGCGGGATAGCGCGACGACGAAGATCGGTTCGTTGCGGGCCCAGGTCAACAGGCTCTCGACGAAGTCGAGCATCCCCTGGTCGGCCCACTGCAGATCGGTGAAGACCATGATCACCGGCGCCTGCTCCGCCATCCGCTGGAAGAAGGTGCGCCAGGCGGCAAACAGCTCCTCGCGGCTCTCCGACGGCAGCTCCTCGATCCCGAGCAGGCCGGCCAGGCGAGGTGCCAGCAGGCGTCGCTCGGCGGCATCGGGGACGAACTGCTCGAGCATGGCGTTCAGCGCGGCGCGCACCGTCTCGTCATCGTCGCCTTCGCCGATCCCCGCGCGCCGCCGCACCATCTCGACCAGGGCCCAGTAGCTGACCCCGTCCCCGTACGACGGCGAGCGGCCCTCGTGCCAGTACACGGTCTCGACCACGCCGTCGAGGTACTTCTCGAACTCCCAGGAGAGCCGGGTCTTGCCGATGCCGGCCTGACCGATGACGCTGATCAGCCGCGACTTGCGCTCGCGACCGGTCGCCTCGAAGGAATCCTTGAGCAGGCGCAGCTCCTCGTCGCGGCCGACGAACGGCGGCTCGAGCAGCTCCGAGCGTCCAGCGCCGCCGCGGCGCGCGACGACGGCGATGGCGCGCCAGGCCGGGACCGGCGACGTCTTGCCCTTCATCACCTGCTCCCCCGCTGGCTCGAACGCGATGGAGGTCGATGCCGCGTGGTAGGTCGCCTCACCGACGAGCACCGTCCCGGGTGCCGCGGCTGACTGCAGTCGGCTGGCAGTGTTCACCAGGTCGCCGGCCACCATCCCCTGGTTGGTCGCACCGAGCGTCACCGCGGCCTCGCCGGTGAGCACGCCGGCACGGGCCTGGATGGCGGCACTTCCGTCGGTGATGCCGGGCACCGCGGCGACCAGCTCGAGCGCGGCGCGGACCGCGCGCTCGGCGTCATCCTCGTGGGCGGTGGGCGCTCCCCAGACGGCCATCACCGCGTCGCCGATGAACTTCTCCACGGTCCCGCCATGTCGCTCGATCACGCCGCGCGCGACGTCGAAGTAGCGCGTCAGCAGCTCGCGGGTCTCCTCCGCGTCACGGTTCTCCGACAGGGTCGTGAAGCCGACCAGGTCGGCAAAGAGGACCGAGACGAGACGACGCTCGGCTGTGGATTCGGTCGCTGCGGCGCTGGCCGCCGGGGTCGGGGCCGGGGCGGCCGCGGCATCGGTCCGCATGGTGGCTCCGCACTCGCCGCAGAACTTCACCGATGCCGGGTTGATGGTGCCGCACGCCGCGCAGGCGACGCCAAGCTTGCTGCCGCACTCGGCGCAGAACTTGCGGCCTGCCTCGTTGGGGGTGCCGCATGTGGAACAGGCGACCGGGGCAAGATCCATGGGAGAGACACCTTAGCGAACGGGAGCCCGGATGGGAAGTTCCGCGCTACGCTGCGCGACATGCGCGTTGCGCCGGTGCCCGTTGAAAAATCGTGACATCCGGCACTGGTCCGCGTTCGAGGACCGCAGGATCGTTTCCACGTTCTGGCGTGTGGCGGTGCAGACTGGGCCCGCCCACGCTTCTGGTTGCCGCCTGAACGAAGGGACGCCCAACGAGGACCCCGGCAGGGAGGTGGAGGGTGCTGGGTTCGACACGCGCCGCGCTCGCGTTGGCGGGGCTGGCGTACCTCGCGTTTCTCGAGCGTGCATTCCTCGACTGGCGTTTCGTGTTCGGTGAGTTCATCACCGAAGATGATTTGGGTACGACCGCGGTCGCGTTAGCCTTCTACGTGGCGATCTCGGGGATCTGGCTGTGGGCGCTCCTGGCGGCCGCGAGAGGCAGCCGCCCTGCTCTACTCGCGCTGGTCGGGCTGGCGGTCGTGATGTTGGTCGGAGGTGGCCTGGCTACCCTGGTCTCGTTCTGCCCGTCGCCCTGCCAGACTGCCTGGCCGCTCTTGGAGGCCTCCAACTGGATCGGCCTGGTCGTGGGCATCCTCGCTGCGGGCATGCTGGTCGTTCAGCTCCGCGGGGCCCCACGGAACGGCTAGCCGTGCCGACGCGCTGTCCTGTTCGGAACCCGAGCTGGTTCCGAACGTACCAAAGGGGGTCTTTGACGGACCCGGCACAACGGGTCTGACGCAGGAGGTGAGAGGTGAACTGGGGCGAGGCAATCGTGCAATGGTTCCATATCCTGTTCGGGACGTTCTGGTTCGGCGGGGCGCTGTTTGCGAATTTCGTGGTCGTCCCCGCGATGATGAAGTTGCCGGCTGAGCCGCAACAGCAGTTCCTCAAGATCTTCGCCACGCAGTCCGAGAGGGCGATGCTCATCGCAGCGAGTGGCACGATCCTGCTGGGCATCGTCCGTGGCACCGTCTTCGGAGAAATCAAGGACTTCGCCGACCTTGGCTCCGCGTACGGCATCTACTGGCTGATCGGGCTGGTCGCCGCGTGCATCACCTACGTCTACGGGGCGTGGTACATGTCGCCGCGGGCGAACCAGCTCGGAGCCGACATGGCCGCGGCCGGGGTCGGCCCGGGAGGTCAGATGCCGCCGGAGCTGGCCGCGAGGCTGTCGAGCGTCAAGCTGCTCGCCCTCTTGGAGCTCGTCGGCTTCTTCGTGATCTTCACCGCGATGATCCTGATGCACTTCGCTGGTGAGGCATAGGCCCCGGAAGCATTCGGGAAGGAGGGCCGCTCATGAACGACAGCGGGGCCTCGACCGAGGTCAGGCATCCGTCTCCGAAAAGTTCGAAGCCTCTGGATCCTTCCTCGAAGTTCCCAGCCGGGTTGATCAGCGGGTGGCTGCGCCGCACGCAAGAGGGCGGGCGCATGGAACGCGGGACACGTCAGCGCCTGGCGACCTTCGCGAAGTTCGTCGAGGCTGGCGAGATCTGAGTGAGGGCTCGAGCAGCAAGCAAACGACGGAGGTGAGAGGTGGACAAGGAGCGAAACCGGGCCGATGCGAGCACGACCACGACTGGCCTTCTGCTGGCCGCGATTGCCATCTTCGTGGTCACCGTCGTGGTCGGCATTTTGAACGGGCTCGATCTCGTCGCTTTCGACCGCAACACCCTCATGACCCACGTTCACGCCGGAACGCTGGGTTGGATCACGCTTGCGGTCTTCGCGGTGTGCGGCTGGATGTTCGGAGCAACATCGGGACCGGACCAGGTCAGTGAGTCGCGGCCGTGGCGCTGGCTCGCGTGGCTCGCCATCGTCTCGACCCCGCTGTACGTCGTTGCGTTTTGGACCGGCAGCATCGAGTTCCGCGCAGGGATGTCGCTGCCGGTCTTGGCCGCAATCGCGGGCTTGTTCATCTGGCTTCTCGCTGCGAGCCGGAGGGTCAACATGACGACGCCCCGGCTCGGCGTGCTGGCTGCGCTCGCGACCCTCACCATCGGCGGCTTCTTCGGCACCCTCATCCAGCTGCAGCTCGCCCTCGGCCGCCAGTTCGTGCCTATCGCTGGCGCTAGCGGGGGGCACGTCACGGCGATGGCGTTCGGCTACCTGGTCCTGGTGGGCATGGCGATCGCCGAGTGGCAGCTCGGCCCTCGCGCGGGCAGCCTCAGCCGTGCCGGGATGGTCCAGGTGGGGGCGCTGTTCGTCGGCAGT
>JBBEBK010000130.1:9093-14950 GCA_040882375.1 Chloroflexota bacterium | reverse complement strand
AACCCGAATGGATACTGCCCCGACCACGGGACGGGGGTCGCCTGCCCGACCGGGCTCGGCGTGAGCCTGGGCAGCCGCGTCGAGTCGATGGAGCAGGTCTAGGGCAGGGGTCGCCCGCCCGGTCTGCTCACCCAGGCGCACACGGAGCCGTGAGCGGGTTGCGTCGATCGATTGATCGCCGACCCCCGTAGGGGCACCAGGCACCCGTCAATCAGGGCGGGTGCCCTTTCCATGTCCGGGGTGCCGCCGCATTACGGCTCCGCCTTCTCGTCTTCCAGGGCTACGGCCGCGGGCGCCCGTAGCTAGCGATCCCGCAACCACCAGGATGCCCCGCCCGATCAGCGCAGGGTGGACCATCCGCTTGAGGATATCGCTGTAGGGCGCGCTGCCCGAGAACATGTCCCACAGGATCCCGCTCATCCGCGGCCGCCTTCCGTGGACCTGCTCGTCCCGGCTGATCGTGACAATCGCACGGCGCAGGACGGGGAGCCGCTGCGCGAGCCGGGTGAGGATGAACGCAAATTTGCCGATCCGGTTGTCGTTCCGGATGGACCGACAGACGGGCTGGTAGTGGTCGTGGAACGCACGCTCAGAGATCCCTTCGAAGATGACCGTGTGAGCGGCCGCCTTGGCCGTGCGGTAGGCCGCGCCGATCCCGTCCTTGTAGAGTCGAGTCACGCCGCTGTCGCCGATGAATACGACCCGATCGGCGTAGGGCTTCGCCACACCGTGGACATTGATATGAGGGAGGCACTGGCAGGAGACGGACACCGGGTCCCATCCGGCCGGCATGACCGCTCGCACCTGCGGGGCTGACGCGAAGGCGTCGCCGAGGGCGTTGTCGATCTCGTCGCCAAGGAGACACATCGTCACGTAGTCGCCCTTGGGGATGAGCGCGGCAAACTCGAGGCGCGGGATGTTCAGCAAGAAGACGTGCATGGACGTGCCGAGGGAGGCGCTTATGGCCTCTTCACCAAGGTGGTACTCGCGGATGAGCGTCTTGGTCAGCTGCGGCCGCCTGTAGCCGATGCCGAGCCCCTCGAAGGTCTTGAGGATCGAGGTGTTGACGCCGGTGGCGACGACGGCCAGGTCATACAGCTGCGGTTTGCCGCCGCGGACCTGGAGGGTCGGCCGGCCGTCGACACGCGAAACCTCCTCGACCCTTGCCTGGATCACATGTGCACCACGGGCAACCGCGCCATCAAGCAGGAACCGGTCGAAGGACTCCCACTTGGAATCCTTGACATCGAGTGGTCCAACACCTCGATGGACGGCGCCGATCCGCATCTCTTCATTGGGGGTCGGGATGCGGACGCCGCCAACGTCCGTGTGCAGCACGTACGAGTCGATCCCGCGCTGGATGACATTGGTGGAGAGGGACAGACCGTCCGATGCCAGATTCTGGACGAGCGTTTCGGAAACGATCCCGCCGCACATGTTGCAGCCGATGGGGCCCGGCTGTTCGAACGAGCGGGGCTCGTAGATATCAATCTTGATCCGGAGGCCGGCGCGCGCGGCCATGTCAAACGCGAAGGTGGCGAAGAGCGAACCCGCCGGTCCGCCGCCCAGGACCGCGATTCGCGACCCGTCCCGCAGCGCGGACTCGCCCTCCGCCTCGGTGCCTGCTGACGCTCGCTCGGCGAGGACGCGGACCATGGCTCGGAAGATCATTCCATGGATCGGAAGGAGGAGATACCAGTAGGCGTACCCAGCCAGCCCGTGGGGAATGAAGTACGCCGTCTGGGTGAGCCGAGACCCCTCCTGCGTCGATTCAACCTCGTACTGGAGCCAGGCGCGACCGGGTACCCGCATGTCGGCCCGCAGGCGGAGGAGCCGAGGCCGCTCGAGCGCCTCGACTCGCCAGAAATCGACAACATCCCCAACCCGGAGACGCGCCTGGTCTCGGCGTCCGAACCGCATCCCGATGCCGCCTACCAACCGATCGATGAGCCCGCGGAGCCGCCAGAGGTAGTTGGCGGCTGGCCATCCGGCGTTGCCGCCAAGCCGCTCCACCTCCGCGAAGACGCGCTCGGAGTCGGCGGGGATCCCGAGTGATCGCCGATCGATGAGCAACCGCCGCCCCGCGGCCGCCGCCTCCGGAGAGGGCGGATCCATGGACTCGCGGTCCGTCCGTCCGGGCGAGCGACGGCTCTCGAACGTGTCGAACCAGGCCGTCTCGACCCGGTTGTCATTGGTCCGCGCAAGCGCGAGCCCGATCGCTTGGGCGTAGGTGAGGGGAGAGATCGGAAACGTTGCCGCCGCCGAGGCGTCTCGGACGACAACGCCGTTGCGGAGCCGCTCGATGATGGCGCTGGCGGCGCCTCCCGGCAGGGGTGAGACCAGGCTGATCAACGCATCGCTCAGCCACGGCGTGGCAGCGGGGAGCGGGATCCGGAAGCGCCGGACGCCGCCGAGCCGATGGTAGCCGAGCAGCATCTCCGCGAACGAGAGGACCTCCGGCCCGCCGATCTCGACGACCCCCGCGTCGTCCCGATCGAGCGCCGCGACCAGGTATGAGAGAACATCGCGGACGGCAATGGGTTGGGCTCGATACTCCGCCCATCGCGGGCTCCTCATGATCCTGACGCGATCGGCAAGGTGGCGCACCATCTCGAACGTGGCGCTCCCCGAGCCGATGACCAGCGACGCTCGGAACTCGAGGACAGGCACTCCACCACGGGCCAGAGCTTCACCGCGGTCGCCGCGCGCGCCCGGCCTGGACGATGGCGAGTTCACCGGACCCTCCGCAAGCTTCCCGAGGACGATCATCCGCTTCGCGCCGACTGACGCGACCGCCTCGCCGATCGCTTCAGCGGCAGCGACTTCGCTCGCCCATGCCTCTGAGCCGTGACGCACGATCGTCTCGGGAAGGTGGTAGACGATCTCGACCGGGCGGCCGATTTCGCGCATCAGGGCCGGGTCGAGAGGATTGGCCGCGAGGACCTGCGCCTCGGGGAAGCGATGGGCGACCATGGCCGGCTGCCGCGAGGCAAGCGTCAGCTGGTGGCCGGCCGCCAGGAGCTGCGGGACGAGTCGGCCGCCGACGTAGCCCCCTGCGCCGATGACGAGAATGTCCATCGCGTCGAGTATGTCCCCTTCGAATCGGTCCTGTCCTGCGAACGATCTTCGGCAGAGCACCACAGAAGGCAGATCCCGCTACCGCGGCGTCGCCTGAATCGCACCCCCCTTGCTCACTGGCGACGGAACTATCCTTTCCGCCAATGACCGATGCGGGGACGGCATTCGCCGTCGATATAAGCGGCGCGCGTAAGCGGTTCGGGCCGATACAGGCGCTGGACGGCATCACCCTCCGCGTGCCACGTGGCCAGGTGTACGGCCTGCTGGGCCCCAACGGGTCCGGCAAGACGACGCTGATCCGAGCGATCCTGGGCCTGGTCGATGGCGTTGAGGGGGAGGTCACCCTCCTCGGAACTCGGATGCCTGATCGGGAAGTGCTCGCGCGAATCGGGTACATGACCCAGGCCGCGGCCCTGTACGGCGACCTCACCGCGGAAGAGAACGTGCGCTTCTTCGCGCGCATCCACGGCGGCGGGGATGTGGAGGCCGCCCTGCGCTTCGTGGAACTCGAGGACCGCCGGCGCGCGGTGGTGGCCACCCTGAGCGGCGGGATGCGGACGCGCCTCTCCCTCGCCTGCGCGCTCGTCCACCGGCCGGAGGTGCTCCTCCTGGACGAGCCGACGGTCGGCGTGGACCCACAGCTGCGCGTCCAGCTGTGGAACGGGTTCCGCGCCATGGCCGCAGGCGGCACGACCATCATCGTCTCCAGTCACGTGATGGACGAGGCGGAGCGCTGCGATCGGTTGGGGATGATCCGGGCAGGCAGGCTGCTCGCCGAAGGATCCGCGGCCGACCTTCTTGGCCTGGCCGGGGTGGATAGGCTCGAGGACGCGTTCCTGACCCTGGCGGAGGGGTTGTTGTGAGCTGGCGCCGCACCATGGCCATCACGGCGCGTCTGCTCTCGCAGTTCCGCCACGACCATCGCACCCTGGGGATCCTCTTCGCGGCGCCGGTGGTAATCCTCGGCATCTTCGCCTTGCTGCTGGGCGGCGGCGGCGACCTCCCGGCGATGGGCGTGGTGAATGCCGACGCCGGCCCGCTCGGCTCGGCCATCGTCCGCCAGCTCGAGGCCTCGGAACTCGTGGACGCTCGCATCGTCGACGCCGCGGAGGCCGAGGAGAGGCTCACCTCCGGCGAGCTGGCAGCCTACGTCGCACTTCCTGAAGACCTCACCGCTTCCGTGATGCAGGGCGGCGCCCTCGACCCGGCTATCCACCTTCGCGGGACCGAGCCGAGCGAGTCCGCGGCGACGCTGCGAGCGGTCCAGGCGGCGATGGTGGCAGCCGCCGGTGAGCTTGCCGCACTCGGCGGGCTGACCGTCCCGGAGCTGGCCCCAGTCGTCAGTTATCGATACGGCGGGGCGAGCCTCGACAGCCTCGACCTGCTGGGCGGGCCATTCGTGGGCCTGCTGGTCTTCTTCATCGTCTACCTGGTGACATCGGTCTCGTTCCTGCGCGAGCGCTCGCTGGGGACCCTTGAGCGACTGATGGCCAGTCCGCTGCGCCGAACCGAGATCGTGGTCGGTTACTCGCTGGGATTCAGCGTGGTGGCACTGCTCCAGGCAGCCGAGATCCTGCTCTTCTCGCTCTGGATCCTGGACCTGTACAACGCGGGCAGCGTGTTGTTGATCTTCGTCGTCGAGGCGCTGCTGGTGCTCGGCGCGGTGAACCTGGGGATCTTCCTCTCGACCTTCGCCCGCAGCGAATTCCAGGCGGTTCAGTTCATCCCGGTCGTCATCAGCCCGCAGATCCTGCTGAGCGGTGTGATCGTGCCGGTGTCGGCCGAGCCGGGCTGGCTGCAGGTCGTCTCCAACGTGCTGCCCCTCACCTACGCGGTCGAGGCGCTACGCGCGATCATGCTCGAGGGAGCGGATCTCGCCAGCGAGGTGATCCTGCGCGACGTGGCCGTGCTGGCGGGCTTCACGGTGCTGATGATCGTCGCCGCTGCGGCTACGCTCCGCCGCCGAGTGGCCTAGTCACAGCCTCCCAGAGAGCGCGGCAGCCACCATCAGCGAGGTTCTTGCCGGCGCTGACCCGATAGGATTCGCGTCGTGGCCCATGACGCACGATCCGTCGAGGGACAGGCCTTTGAGCGCGTGGCCCCGAGGGCGCCGCTCAGCCCGATCAGGCCCCCAGGGAGGGCTTGACCACCATCAGGAAGATGATCACCGTCCACGCCGCCATCAGCGCGTTGCCGTTGCGCTTGACGGTGCCGATCGCCTCGAGCAACGCGGGTGGTGGTCCTGCCGGGGAGCCCGGTGCGGCGCCGGGAGGCGGCCCGCCGCTCGTCATCGCGACCACACCCTTCACGGCCGGCACCTGGACGAAGAGGGCGAAGGCGTACGTCGCGACGTAGATCCCGATCGCCACCAGCAGCCAGCGAAACTCGGATGAGAAGACGTCGATCTCCCCGGCCCAGATCATGCCCAGTCCGGTGAGG
Organism: Chloroflexota bacterium; assembly: GCA_040882375.1. Classification (GTDB taxonomy): domain Bacteria; phylum Chloroflexota; class Limnocylindria; order QHBO01; family QHBO01; genus CF-167. Next base: position 9,433 of record JBBEBK010000130.1, on the reverse strand, counting down.
CCGGAGACCCCAACCAGGGGCACTGGATACCGCTCGCTGATCGACAGTGAGATGCGGGTGGCGAAGTTCGCGTGCGCGGGCTCGCGCCCGCCCATGGCGCCGATAAGGGGGAAGGCGAAGGTCGGTCCCAGCCCCACGATCGCGGCCAGGACGTGGACGAGGAGAAGCCAGGGGAGGAGCTCGGGCATCGGCTAGGTTGACCTCGCTGCGATCTGGACCGTCGGTGGCAGCGAAGTCTACGACGCGGCGGGCATCCTGCGGGTGAGCAACTGCACCCTGCGGATGGGCTCCGGCGAGGCGTCGAGCGGCCGTCGAGAGGAAGCCCATCTCCGGGGCGGGG
>JBBEBK010000130.1:3520-9083 GCA_040882375.1 Chloroflexota bacterium | reverse complement strand
GCGACGGGCGCCCGTCGCCGACAGGGTCACCCGCGGCGCAGCCCGGGTCGCGCCGCCGCGCCTACGGACGCGCACGGCCATAGCTCCGCCTGGTGGCGCGGCGGGGTCCGCCGCCGCTGGGTGTGCCCGAAGCGACCGGCCAGCGGCCCACGCTGGCGTGGCGGCGCGCCGGAGCGGGGTTGGTGTGGTGTCGTGGAGCGCCACCCGGCCGGGAGCGGCCCATTGGCCGTCCTCCGCCCTGCCCGGTCCGCAGACGGATCGGCTCGGGGCGAATGTCGCGGTTGGGCTCGAAGCCGGGGATGGTCTCGACCGGGATCGGGCGACCGAGGAGGCGCTCGACCTGGTGGACCAGCGGCGCCTCATCGACGCACACCAGCGAGACCGCCATGCCGTCGATGCCGGCCCGGCCGGTGCGACCGATGCGATGAACGTAGTCGGAGGGGACCATCGGCATCTCGTAGTTGACGACATGCGGCAAGGCGTCGATGTCGAGGCCGCGTGACGCCACCTCGGTGGCGATCAGCAGCGTGACGCGCCCGGCCTTGAAGTCGGCGAGGGCCCGCGTGCGCTGCGGCTGGCTCTTGTTGCCGTGGATCGCCGCGACCGCGATGCCGTCGCGCTCCAGTTGCTCGGCGAGCCGATTGGCCCCGTGCTTGGTGCGGGTGAAGACCAGCGCCTGGTCGATCTTTCGCGACATGACGAGGTGACTGAGCAGCTCGCGCTTGCGCTCGCGGTCGACCGGGTGGATGACCTGCTCGATCAGTTCGGAGGGCTTGTTGCGGGCCGCGATCTGCACGAAGGCGGGACGATCCAGCAGGCCGTCGGCCAGGCGACGGATCTCGTCGGAGAAGGTGGCGGAAAAGAGCAGGTTCTGCCGTCGGGCGGGCAGGAGCGCCATGATCTTGCGGATATCGCGGATGAAGCCCATGTCCAGCATCCGGTCGGCCTCGTCGAGGACCAGGATCTCGATGCGGGACAGGTCGATCGTCCCCTGCCCGACGTGATCGAGCAGGCGGCCCGGCGTGGCGACCACGATCTCGGGACCGGATCGGATGGCGCGGACCTGCGGGAAGAAGCCGACGCCCCCATAGATGGTGGTCGAGCGGACGCGCTTGTGGATGCCGTAGGTGCGGACGCTCTCCTCGACCTGCATCGCCAGCTCGCGCGTGGGGACGAGGACCAGGGCGCGGATGTGGCGCCAGTCGCCGACGCGCGAGGCGTGCAGGCGCTGCAGCATCGGGAGGACGAACGCGGCCGTCTTGCCGGTGCCGGTCTGGGCGCCGGCCAGCAGATCGCGGCCGTCCAGGACATGCGGAATCGCTTCGCTCTGAACGGGAGTCGGCTCGGTGTAGCCGGAATCCGCGACAGCGCGGAGCAGGTCGGGCGTCAGCCCAAGTTGAGTGAATGACACGGTGGAATAGCTCCTGACGAGGCCCTCCCGCTTGCAGCGGGGCCCGGTCAGGGCGAGGGGTGAATCGGGGTCTTGCGGAAATGCCGAGGCGCAGACCGGTGCGCCTGAGGAGCCCGAGGGAGTCCGCAGTGTAGCACACGCGTTCGATAAGTGCCATCCGCGTCGGTTCCGGACCTATCAGCCGTAGTTCTGCCGCAGTGGCAGACCCATACGTCGCGGGTGATGCCCGGGCGGCGAGGTGGGTTCGCGCCGGCGCCCCGCGGGGGTGAGTGATATGTCGGTAAGGGTAGCATCGTGGGTATGGAGTTCGCGGACCTCGTCATCAGCGGCGCCACCGTCGAGACGATGACCGGTCGCTCGACGGACGCCGACTCCGTCGCGGTTCGCGGGGGACGCGTCGTGGCGGTCGGAACGCGGCGGGATGTCGAGGAGCTTGCCGGACCGGCAACGCGCAGCATCGCGCTGGGAGGCGAGACCCTGCTCCCCGGATTCCAGGACGCGCACGTCCACCCGATCCACGGCGGGCTGTCCGCCACGCAGTGCGCCCTGCACGACCTCCACGATGCCCGCGCCTACCCGGACCGGATCGCGGCGTACGCCGCCGCGCACCCCGATCGCGAGTGGATCAATGGCAGCGGCTGGGCGATGTCCGCCTTTCCCGGCGGAAACCCGGGTCGAAGCGCGCTGGACGCCATCGTTCGCGACCGGCCCGTCTTCCTCGCCTCCCGTGATGGCCACTCGGCCTGGGTCAACAGCCGCGCGCTGGAGCTCGCCGGAATCACGGCCGCCACCCTGGATCCGGTCGACGGGCGAATCGAGCGGGACGCCGACGGGGAGCCGGCCGGCACGCTGCACGAGGGGGCGGCGAGCCTGGTCGAGGAGCTGATCCCGCCGCCCACCGCCGATGACCTCGACGCCGCGCTCGCCGAGGCCCAGCGCTACCTGCACTCGCTGGGCATCACCGCCTGGCAGGACGCGTGGGTCCGCGCGGCCGAGCTGGCCGCCTACCGCCGTGCCGTTGCGGAGGAACGGCTCACCATGCGGGTCGTGGCCGCGCAGCTATGGGAGAACGGCCGGGGCCTGGAGCAGATCGCCGGCCTGCTCCACGAGCGCGAGACGCCGGTCGTTGCGTCAACCGATCGGTTCCGCGCGGACAGCGTCAAGTTCTTCGTGGACGGCATCATCGAGAACGGCACGGCGCTGCTGACCGAGCCCTACCTCGACGGTGACAGCAATCCCACCACCAATCTCGGCATCCCGATGGTCCCGCCGAACGAGTTGCGGGCGGCGGTTTCGGAGCTGGACCGGCTCGGCTTCCAGTGCCACTTCCACGCCATCGGAGATGGAGGCGTGCGGCTCGCCCTCGACGCGATCGAGGGCGCCCTGGCCAGCAACGGCCGCACCAATTGCCGGCACCACATCGCACACATCGAGCTGATCCACCCGGCCGACATCCCGCGCTTCGCGGCGATCGGTGCCACCGCCAACATGCAGCCGTTGTGGGCCGCACACGACGACCAGATGCGCGACCTGCGCATCCCCGTCCTCGGCCCGCTGCGGACCGGCTGGCAATACCCGTTCGGCAGCCTGCTGCGAAGTGGTGCCCGGCTGGCGGGCGGCAGTGACTGGACCGTCTCGTCGCCCAACCCGCTGCTCGAGATGGAGGTGGCGGTCACCCGGGTGGACACCGATGCGCGCGACAGTCCCCCATTCCTGCCCGACGAGCGCCTGCCGCTCGACGCGGCTCTTGCCGCGTTCACCATCGGTTCGGCGTACGTCAACCACCTCGACCACCTGACCGGCACCCTGGAGGTCGGCAAGGCGGCGGACATGGTCGTACTGGACCGCAACCTTCGGGCCCCCGATGCCGGACCGATCGGCGACGCGCGGGTCGCGCTCACCTTTGCCGATGGGACCGAGGTCCACTCGGGCTGACGCCGGTCTGGACCGCGCGTCGGGATCGGTCTAGGCTGCCACTATGAAGGGCGATCGGGTCGAGGCGGTGGTGGACACCGGCCAGGGGACGCAGACCTTTGTGATCGAGGCGACGCGCGCGGGGCGGCGCATCGAAGTAACCACCGCGCGGGGCGTGGTCGAGGTCAGCGAGGTGACGCGCGGCGGCACGCCGGTGCGCACCGGCCGCTTCATGTCGAGCCGGCTGATCGCCCTGGTCGAGCACCCCGCACACGAGGGGCGTGAGGCCGCCGTGGAGATCTCGACGCGTCGGAGAATCACCACCGGCAGCGAGGTCGAGTAGACCCCTCCGCGGATCAGGTTGTCCGAGGAGCCCCGGGCCGCCGCAGCAGGAAGACCAGCAGCGCCGCCAGGCTGGCCACGCCTCCCACCACCGCGAGCGCGGCTGACCGGCCGAAGATGACCCGGCCTCCTTCTGCGACCGCCAGCTTCGGGGTCAGCGCGAACACCGCGGTCCCGCCCTGGGCGACGCGGATCCTCCGCCCAATGGCAAAGCCCGATCCGGCCGACTCCATGGTCACCGTGCCCGCCGAAACGATGGCCTGGGCACCACCCTGCTGAATCGTGGTATCGCCGCCCGACACGATGACGGCCGCTCCTGCCTGCCTCACCTCGAGTCCGCCCCCGGCGAAGATGGTGCGCACGATGGCTCGCTCGACCGTGACGTCGTCGGCAGCAATTGCCACTCCCACAAGGGCGTTCCGGAGTTCAACATCCACTCCGCGCACCAGGCCCGCGACCGACATCAGCGGACGCGTCCTCGTCTCTTGGGTCACCGTCTCGACCGTTGCCGCGGTCTCCTCGATCGCCGCGGTCTCCTCGGTCGCCGCGGTCTCCTCGACCGTCTTCTGAACATCCAACTCCGCGACCATTGCACACCTCGTTGTCCACAGATTCCACCACTTGAAGGGTCGCGGAGGGGCGTCGTTGCCGCCAGTGCCGGTCGGCCCAAAAGCGCGGGTCTCGCAAGGCGGGTCGGCCAGGTGGACCTCGGGCGCACGACAGCGGCTTGCGACCGAGGTCCCAGCGCAGGGATGCCGTTCGGCCCTTGCCCGCTGGCGCGCGCGCGGGCACCCTCGGGGTGATGAGTGCAGCCAGCGTCAGCACGCGCAGCGGACCGGCAATCGCTGAGCGAGGCGCCACCTTCACGCCGCTGGAGATCGCCAGCGACCGATGCAAGGGCTGTGAGCTTTGCATCGGGGCCTGTCCATACCACCTGCTCGAACTCAACCGCGACGTGGTGAACGCCCTCGGCTACCACCCGATCGAGCTCCACGACGCCCCGAGCTGCACGAGCTGCGCGTTCTGCGCACGGGTCTGCCCCGATGCCGTCTTCACCGTCTACGCACCACCGAAGCGGGAGGTCGCCCGATGACCGCCGCCGTGGAGCGAGCCGTGACCGCCGAGGATGCGACGCTTTCGAAGCGCTCCCGGATCCTGATGAAGGGCAACGAGGCGATCGCCGAGGCCGCCATCCAGGCGGGCTGCGACGCCTATTTCGGCTACCCGATCACCCCGCAGGCTGAGCTGCTGGAGTGGATGGCGAAGCGCATGCCGGAGCTCGGCCGGGTCTTTGTGCAGGCCGAGAGCGAGCTCGGCGCCATCAACATGGGTCTCGGCGCAGCGGCGACCGGGGCACGGGTGCTCGTCAGCTCGTCGAGCCCCGGGTTCAGCCTCATGGCCGAGGCGATGAGCTACATGGCCGGTTCCGAGACGCCCATCGTGGTGGTGAATGTCATGCGCGGCGGACCAGGCCTGGGAAGCATCGGTCCGAGCCAGAGCGACTACTTCCAGGCGGTGAAGGGCCACGGCCATGGCGACTACAGGGTGCCGGTCCTTGCGCCTGCCTCGATCGGAGAGGCGGTGGAGCTGGTGGCGACCGCCTTCGAGCTCGCCGAGCGGTATCGGACGCCGGTCATCCTGCTCGCCGACGGAATCCTGGGCCAGGCGATGGAGCCGATCGACCCGCAATTCAGGCATCCGCCGCGGCAGGAATTCGATTGGGCCCTCACCGGGGCCGATGGACGCTCGCCCCGCGTACTGCGCTCCCTCCACCTGCAGCCGGAGCGCCTCGAGGAGCACAACACCGCGCTCCAGGCCAAGTTCCGCGAGATCGTGCACACCGAGGTCCGCTGGGCCGGAGAGCAGCTCGACGACGCCGACCTGGCAGTGGTCGCC
>JBBEBK010000130.1:0-3420 GCA_040882375.1 Chloroflexota bacterium | reverse complement strand
CGAGGTCCGCTGGGCCGGAGAGCAGCTCGACGACGCCGACCTGGCAGTGGTCGCCTACGGCACGGCGGCACGGATCGCCCACTCGGCGGTGCGAAAGGCGCGGCAGGAGGGGATGCGCGTTGGCCTCTTCCGGCCGATCACCCTGTGGCCCTTCCCCGAGGCGCAGCTGCGCGAGCTCGCGTCGCGCCCGACGGCCATGCTGGTCGTGGAGCTGTCGGCGGGACAGATGGTCGAGGATGTCCGGCTAGCCGTCGAGGGACGGTGCCCGGTCGCCTTCCATGGCAGGACCGGTGGGATGCTGCCGACACCGGACGAGGTGCTCGCCGAACTGCGGCGGCTCGACGCGACGGTTCGCGCGGGCGGTGCCGGATGACCGCTGCCGTCGCTCCTCCGCGGGTCATCGCCAGCCGCCCCGAGCTGCTCATTGACCGCTCGACGCACTACTGCCCAGGCTGCGGGCACGGCATCATCCACCGACTGCTCGCCGAGGTGCTCGAGGAGCTCGAGCTGGCGCCGCGCACCATCGCCGTGGCTCCGGTCGGCTGCGCCGTCTTCGCCTACGACTACCTGAAGCTCGACTGGGTCGAGGCGCCGCACGGACGCGCGCCGGCCGTGGCGACCGGGATCCGCCGGGTGCGCCCCGATAGTTTCGTGCTCACCTACCAGGGCGACGGCGACCTGGCCGCGATCGGGACCGCCGAGATCATCCACGCCGCCGGGCGCGGCGAGCTGATCACGGTCATCTTCGTCAACAACGGGATCTACGGCATGACCGGCGGCCAGATGGCCCCGACCACGCTGCTCGGTCAGCGCACCACCTCCACGCCGACCGGGCGCGAGGCGGGCCTCGCCGGCTACCCGATCCCGATGACGGAGATGCTCGCCATCCTGCCCGGCGTGGCCTACGCGGCCCGCGGCTCGGTCAGCGATCCGCCACATATCGGCAAGACCAAGGCGATGATCAAGCGCGCCTGCAAGGCCCAGGTGGACGGCGCCGGCTTCGCGATCGTGGAGATCCTCTCCAACTGCCCGGTCGGGTGGGGAATGACCGCAACCGAGTCGATGGAGCACCTGTCCGAGGTCGAGAAGGTGTACCCGCTGGGCGTCCTGGTCGACCGCTCCGAATCGCCGCGACAGCCAGCCGCAGCCGAAGGCACCTGAGATGGAGCGCTCGGTCGTCTTCGCCGGGTTCGGAGGGCAGGGGCTCCTGTTCGCCGGGCAGATCCTTGCCCGCGCAGCAATCGCCGACGGGCTGGAGGCGTTCTGGATCCCCTCGTACGGTCCGGAGATGCGCGGCGGGACGGCCTCGTGCACGGTGATCGTGGCGGACGAGGAGATCGGTTCGCCGGTCGTCGATCGGTATGACGCCGCAGTCGTGATGAATCCCCCGTCGCTTACGCGGTTCGGGCCGCGGGTGGCGGACGGCGGTCTGCTGATCGCCAACGCGTCCTTGCTGGGCGATGCCAGCGCAGACCGGCCGGAGATCGACGAGCTGCGCGTCCGTTGCACCGAGCTGGCGGCGATCGCCGGCGACGACAAGCTGGTGAGCGTGGTCGCGCTGGGCGCACTGGTCGGGCGGCTCGGCTGGGTCAGCCGCGATGCGGTGATCGAGGCCATCCGCGAGGTCGTCGGCGCCAAGCGACCGGAGATCCTGGAGGCCGATCTGGAGGCCTTCGAAGCCGGCATTCGCGCGGCCACCGTCCCCGTTCCTGCCTAGGCGCGCCCCAGCAGGTCGCTCCCGAGAGCGGCCATCCACGCGCACACGGCCAGCGTCAGCACAGCGCTGACGATGCCGGTCGCCACGCCGGGGAGAGCGAGGCTGACCGCGGTGGTCAGCGCGCTCACCACCAGCACGCCGGCGAGCAGGAATCCGACCATCATCGACGGAACGCCAAACGTCCAGGCGGTCCAGATCGTCGCCAGCGCCCAGAGCAGGAACGGCGAGATGCCGATCCCCCCGGTCAGGAACGACGCGTTGAGCGAGATGACGCCGACCACCAGCAGGAGTTGGCCAACCGCGACCAGCAGCAGCCCCGCAATGGCCAGCCAACTGAGGGCCGAAAACCACCAGCCGGCGTGGTCGCCGGCGAGCAGCAGGATGGCCAGGACCGGCAGGATGAGCAGCAGCGTGGTCAGCGACACGAAGACATCGTTGACCGGCCCCCAGAACTGGCCGGCGCCACCGAAGAAGAGCCCGATGGTGACCGCAGCAACGACGAGCGTGGCGATGGCGGCGTAGGCGGAGTAGCCCGCCGCGCGGATCAGGCCGATCGTCAACTCGGGGCCCATGACCGGCCGAGTCTAGCGCCCGCGGACTACGCCTCGACCGCCTCCCGCACCAGTTCGGCGACGATCTCTCGAGACCAGGACGCCACCGCCTCCCAATCGCGGAAGTCACCGTCGGGAGCGCGAACGGCCGCAGACACGAGCTTCTCCCCAAGGCCGAGCCGATCGCGCTTGAGCCGCCCAGCAAAGGTCCGGTGCCCGATCGCGTTGACCGACCTGGCAATCTGCACCGCGGCCGCGGGGTCGCCTTCCGGCTTCGCCGGACTCCCAATCGGGCCGCTGCTGAAGACCCAGACGGGCCGCTCACGCAGGTCGATCTGGAATCGATCGACCAGTTTCGTGGCGGCCGGAAGCCAGCTGCCCATGTAGACGCTGCTGCCGAGCACGACCGCGTCGTAGGCTCCCATCGCCCCGACGCTACCGGCGGCCAGCACCTCCACCTCCATGCCGGCGTTGGACAGGTGGCGACCGATCGCCTCGCCAATCTCCGCGGTCGCGTCGTGTCTGCTGGCGACCGCTACCAGAACGCGCATGGAAAACCTCCTCGCCTCGTGGCGTGATGAGGCAATGCTGCGGGTGGAGGTGATCCGCGGTCAGTGCCATGCCGCCCGAAGTGCCGCTGACCTTTGACCTGCCGAGGGCGGGCCGACTGCGTACGGTTTCGATCTTGGGTACCATCCCGCAGCCATGACTCAGCCCGCCGGTCGCCCCATGATCCTCGCCGAGGGATTGCAGAAGCATTTCGGCAGCACCCACGCCCTCGCCGGCCTCGACCTCGACGTGGCCGAGGGCACCATCCTGGCCCTGCTGGGGCCCAACGGGGCGGGCAAGACGACCGCGGTGCGGATCCTGACCACGCTCCTCCGCCCCGACGCCGGCCGCGCCGAGGTGGCCGGCATCGACGTGCTGAAGCACCCCGCCGCGGTGCGCGGCAAGATGGGGCTGGCCGGCCAGTACGCCACGCTCGACGAAGTGCTGACCGGGCGCGAGAACCTGGAGATGATCGGCCGGCTCTTCCGGTTGCCGAGCGCCGAGGCGCGCCGCCGGGCCACCGAGCTGCTGGAGCGCTTCGACCTGACCGAGGCCGCGGACCGGGTCACCAAGCACTACTCCGGCGGCATGCGCCGTCGATTG
>JBBEBK010000129.1:0-15013 GCA_040882375.1 Chloroflexota bacterium | reverse complement strand
TCCCGGCGCTCATCTGCGGCAACACCGCGGTCATCAAGCCCGCCAGCGACACGCCCGCCTGCGCGATCCGGTTCGTCGAGCTGCTGCTGGAGGGTGGCATCCCCGAGGGCGTGGTCAACATCGTCACCGGCTCGGGCGGCGAGGTCGGCAACGCGCTGGTCGAGCATCCCGACGTCAAGGTCATCAGCTTCACCGGCCACACTGATACCGGCGTCGAGATCAGCACCCGCGCGGCGAAGACCCTCAAGCGCGTGTCGCTTGAGTTGGGTGGCAAGAACCCGATCGTGGTCTGGGAGGACGCCGACCTCGACCTCGCCCTCGACAGCGCGGTCTGGTCTGCCTTCGGCACGAGCGGCCAGCGCTGCACCGCCGCCTCACGCCTGATCGTGCACCGTGCCGTCTACACCGACTTCGTGGAGGCACTCCGTAAGCGCGTGGCGTCCCTGGTCCTGGGCGACGGCCTGGACGAGGGGACCGATGTCGGGCCGGTCATCAACGACAAGGCGGTCGAGCGCATCGCGGCGTACGCGGCCATCGGTCGCTCGGAGGCTGACCTGGTGATCGGCGGCGAGCCGGCGCGCGAGGCGCGCCTGGCCAAGGGCAGCTTCTTCCAACCGACCATCTTCGCCGACGTCAAGCCCGATGCGCGCATCGCCATGGAGGAGATCTTCGGCCCGGTGACATCGGTCATTCCGGTGGAGACCTGGGAGGAGACTGTGCGGATCGTGAATTCCGTCAAGTACGGCCTCTCGACGTCGCTCTTCACGCGCGACATCAACCTGGCCTTCCGCAGCATCCGCGACTTCGACTCCGGGCTGGGGTACGTCAACCACGGCACCATCGGCGCCGAGGCGCACCTGCCGTTCGGCGGCACCAAGGCGACCGGCAACGGTCACCGTGAGGTGGGCCAGGCCGCGCTCGACTTCTTCAGCGAGTGGAAGAGCGTCTACATCGACTACTCGGGGAAGCTGCAGCGGGCGCAGATCGACATGGAGTTCATCGACCAGAGCTGAGGGGCCTCAGGCCGGCGGGTTCCCCCAGATACCACCGGGATTGGTGCTACCTGTCTCTGAGCGCGATCTCGCCGCCACCTACGCATGACCGTGGTGCTAGGCGGCATTGGGCGGCTGGGAGCTGCCCTCGCGACCACCTCCCACGCTCGGCGATGTCTTCCGCAGGCGCATCCGCTGCCTTCCGGCCCGCCTACCACCACCCCGGTTAGTAGGTGGGGGAGACAGGAAGAGGAGCAGGCCCTCGGCGGGTCCCGGGTGCCGCAGCCACGCTCGTGCCGGACGCGCACGGAGCGAAAAGCGCGCGAGGAGCGGCGCAGCGGCCACCACCCGCCGACGGTTCGTCGTTCCATCGGCCAGCAGAAGGCACGCCACGACCTGAGCCGCGTGCCAGCCGCGCTCGCGGGCGATGCCAGCCGCAAGGCGCGCCTTCGTGTCGATGCCACGCAGGAGTGATTGCAGGTCGGCGACGACCGTCTTGACCTCGACGACGAGCAGCGCCCGAGAGGGCGCGTGAAAGGCGAGCAGGTCAACGCTGCCGCGCTCGCCATACCGGCTGAACGTCACCTCGACTCCCACCTGCCACCCGAGCCCCTCGAACCAGCGTCGGGCGGCCGCCTGCAGTGCGGCGTGGTCCGCGTCAAGCAGGCGGTCGAGCTCACCGCCCCGCCACTCGGCCCGCAAGGTCAGCCGCATCTCTGCGGCGCTCGCCACGCGCCGCAGCGTGGCCAGCGAGAACGAGGCGGCGAGCCCGCGCTCAAGGCTCGAGATCAGCTGCTGGCTCACCCCGCAGGCCGCCGCGAGGTCGCGCTGTCGCCATCCGCGTCGCAGACGGAGCGCCCGAATGGTGCGACCGAACCCGGCGTCGTCCACGTGGGCAGGGTGGCGGGACGTGATTACTGGCGTCTTACGTCCGCTCAAGCAGTCCGCCATCGGCGCTCCTTTGCACGCGCCGTCGTGCCATGCCAGCATGGTCGGCGATGCGCCTGCCACTCTTTCCCCTCCACGCGGTTCTCTTCCCGCACCTGCCGCTGCCGCTGCAGATCTTCGAGGAGCGCTATCGGGCCATGACGCGCGACCTGGTGGCCGATGATTCCGCGTGGGGTGGGCGATTCGTGGTCACGATGATCACGCAGGGGTCGGAGGTTGAGCCCGTGGGCCGTGACGCGGCGCAGGCGACCGGCGCTGCCCGAATCGGTACCGTCGCGGAGGTCCGTCACGCCGAGCAATTCGCCGATGGCCGCTGGGCGCTGCTTGCGGTGGGGGTCGAGCGGGTGAAGTTCGGCCCGGTGGATCGGACTGGAGCCTACGCCGTGGTGGAGGCCGATGCCCTCCCCGAGCTGGTCGGCGACACCGATGACAACGGCCAGTTGCTCCCTGAGGTCCAGGTAGCTCTCGACCGCTATCTCGAGACGGTGAAACGTTTGGTGGCCTCCACCGCGTCGGTAGGTGGAGATATGCAGGAGATCAGCCGCGTGACGGCGTCCCTCGACGAGATCCTCAAGCCGTTCCGGCTTCCGGAGGATCCGCTGGCGGCCAGCTACGCCATCGGAGGAATGCTCCAGATCGAACTGGGGCGCAAACAGCGCCTCCTGGAGCTCCCGGACGCTGTCGCCCGTCTGCATGCCGAGCTGGATCTGTTGCGACGCGAGACGGTTCTGCTGGGCGAGGGCTCGATGCCGCCGCTCGGCGCCAACGACCTGCGCTACAACCGGAACTGACAAGGAGGCGCCGATGAACGGCCGCGGTGCCCCGGTGTTCCTCGCGGTGGTGCTCTCGGTCGCCGCCTGCAGCACAGCGCCCAGCCCGTCCCCGTCGGCATCGGGGTCGGCAAGCGGCCAGCCATCGGCCACCGCCACCCCGTTCGGAACGACCTCCCCGACCGATACGGCGGCACCGACCGCCAGCCCCAGCCCGCCGGGCGTGATCTATGCCGTGCAGGCGGGCGACACTCTCTCCTCGATTGCACGAGCCTGGGGGACCACCATCCAGCAACTGCAGTCCTGGAACGCCGACCGGTACCCATCACTGGCGGCGGACCCGAACACCCTCCAGGCCGGATGGGTGCTGATCGTCGCCGGCGATCCCGCCACCACGCCGCAACCGACCGTGGCGCCGACGCCGGTCCCGACCACAGGGCCGAGCGGTTGCAGCGCGGGGAACCGGGTCGCCGCCGGAAGCCCCCAGACCTTCTCCACCATCCCCGGGGCCGGGCACTCGGTGGCGCTCACCTTCGACATGGGCGGCCGCCTCGACCCGGGCGTGGAGATTCTCAACCTGCTGATCGCCAACGGCGTGTGCGCCACCATCTTCCCGACCGGGGCGATGGCGCAGACCACCGCGGGCCAGCAGGTGATGGCGATCATCAGGGCGCACCCCGAGCTGTTCGAGATCGGAAACCACACCATGCACCACTGCAACCTGGTCAGCGGCGGAGGCGGCGCGCCGACCGCCGCGCCGTGCCCCACCGGTGGCGCCCCATCGGCGCAGTTCATCAAGGACGAGCTGACCGATGCCGCCGCCATCCTGAAGCAGTACTCCGGCCAGGATCCGATCCCGTACTGGCGGGCGCCGTACGGCAGCATCAACTCGGCCGTGCTGAGCGCGGCCGCATCGGTCGGATACACCAAGACCTTCGGCTGGGATATCGACACGATCGACTGGAAGCCGATCAGCGATGGCGGGCCGACGTCCCAGCAGATCGCCGCCAAGGTGATCAGCCGCGCGGTGGATGGCTCGGTGGTGCTCATGCACCTGGGCGGTTTCGAGACCCTCGATGCCCTCCGGATCATGATCCCGGGCCTGCGGGATCGCGGCTTCGTGCTGACCAGCCTGTCCGACATGCTCAACTGACGGCGAAACTGACCCGTCGGGCGCAGTCGCCCGAATCGGTGTGGGTCGGATGGCCCGCCGCATGCCGCCGAATGGCACTCGCCCACGGGTAGCAGACGGCCGTAGCGTCGGTTGGCCGGCACGGCGGTGACGCTGTCGCCGCGCTCCGCATGCAAAGGAGGCTGCAGCCGTGGGCCAGCGCGTGGTGATCATGGGAGCCGCCGGGCGCGACTTCCACAACTTCAATGTCGTCTATCGCGACGATCCGGAGACCGAAGTGGTGGCCTTCACGGCGACCCAGATCCCCGGCATCGCTGGGCGCCGCTATCCCGCCGAGCTTGCCGGCGATCGCTATCCGGAAGGGATCCCAATCCTCCCCGAGGAGGACCTCGAAGAGGTCATCCGGCGGATGAGTGTCGATACGGTCGTCTTCGCCTACAGCGACGTGAGCCACGAGACGGTCATGCACCTTGCGTCGCGCGTGCTGGCGGCCGGCGCCGATTTCACGCTGCTGGGCCCCGATCGGACGATGCTTGCCAGCGACAAGCCGGTGATCGCCATCTGTGCCGTGCGCACCGGTGCCGGCAAGAGCCAGACCACCCGCCGCGTGGCCGAGATCGTGGCCGAGACCGGCCGCGTCCCGGCCCTGGTTCGCCACCCGATGCCGTACGGGGACCTGGTGAAGCAGCGCGTCCAGCGCTTCGGGTCGCTGGAGGATCTGGAGCGCCACGAGACGACCATCGAGGAGCGCGAGGAGTACGAGCCACACATCGCCGCCGGGCGTGCCATCTACGCCGGCGTGGATTACGAGGCGATCCTGCGCGAGGCGGAGAAGGAGGGTGATGTCGTCCTGTGGGATGGCGGCAACAACGACCTGTCGTTCTACCGTCACGACCTGCTGATCGTGGTGGCCGATCCCCTGCGGCTGGGCGACGAGACGCGCTACCACCCCGGCGAGACGAACCTGCGCCGCGCCGACATGGTGGTCATCAACAAGATTGATACCGCCGGTCCGGAGTCGGTCGCGGCGCTGCGGCACACCATCGCGACGCTCAACCCGCGCGCCACCATCATCGAGGCGCGCAGCGAGCTGCGGCTCGAAGGCGAACCGATCGAGGGGCGCGAGGTGGTCGTGGTGGAGGACGGACCCACGCTGACCCACGGCGAGATGCGCTTCGGGGCGGGGATGGTGGCGGCGCGCCGCTGGGGTGCGACGGTCATCAACCCACGGCCGTACGCGGTCGGCTCCATCGCCGAGGTGCTGGCCCGTTGGCCGCACCTCGACCCGCTGCTGCCGGCGATGGGCTACGGCGATGCGCAGGTGCGCGAGCTGGAGGCGACCCTCAACGCCGTGCCGGCCGACGTGGTGCTGGCCGCCACGCCGATCGACCTCACGCGCCTGATGACCCTCAACAAGCCGGTCGTCCGCGTCCGCTACGACCTGGTGGAGACCGATCCGCCGGCCCTGCGGCGCAAGATCGAGCTGGCGCTGGAGCACCACGGCCACCGTGCTGGTGGGCGGATGCTGGCGGAGGCGCCATCGGCCTGACCGTGCTCGTGCCAAACGGCACGTCGCCGCGCGGCGAATGGCACTGCCGGGCGCGGCTGCCCGCTGGCATGGTTGGGTCGTGACCGCAGGAGGGTCTCTCGCGACGCGCCTCGGCTCGACCTGGTTCGGCGCCGGTCTGTCGAGCCACGCTCGGGAGCGGCTGGCCGCACTCGCCGAGCTGCGGGAGGTGGATCCCGGAGCCGTCCTGCTGCGCGAAGGCGCCGATACCGAGCGATTCGGCGTTCTGCTGCACGGCCTGCTTGCCCTCCGCGTGGCGGTGGCCGGCCGCGGCACCGCCACGCTCATGACGGTTGAGCCGGGCGACATCTTCGGTTGGTCGGCCGCCGTGCCGCCGTACCGCGCGACCTCGACGGTGGTGGCGCTCGAGACCAGCGAGGTGCTCCTCCTCGAAGCAGGCGCGTTGCGCGGCCTGCTTCACGACGACGAAGCGTTGGCGCTGACCCTTTACCCGCGCCTGCTCGAGAGCGTCAGCCGTCGCCTCACGGCCACCCGCACGCAGTTGCTCGACCTGTACGCGCGGGACCGCGAATACGAGCCATGGTGACGGCGGCCGGGACCGCCTTCCTGCCGCGCGCGCGGCTCGACGCGCTGTTGGATCTCCTGCGGGAGGGGGGACGTACGGTTATCGGTCCGACCGTCCGGGACGGCATGGTGGTGCTGGACGAGATCGCGACGGTTGCCGACCTGCCGGTGGGTTGGCGCGACGTGCAGGCGCCCGGCCGGTATCGGCTCAGCGACGGCCACGGCGACCGGGTCTTCGACATCGTCAACGGTCAGATGAGCTGGAAGCAGTTCATCTTCCCGCCGCGCCAGAAGGTGGGCGAGATGAACCGATCCGCGGCGGACGGCAGCGTCTCGTTCCAGCCCAGCGCACCCGACCCCTCGCGTCTCGCATTCATCGGGGTGCGCGCCTGCGAGCTGGCCGCGCTGGGGATCCATGACCGCGTGCTGGCCGGCGGGACGTTCGTGGACGAGGACTACCGCGCGCGGCGTGACGCGGCGCTGGTGGTTGCGGTCCAGTGCACGCGTTCGGCGAGCGGCTGCTTCTGCACCTCGATGGGCACCGGGCCGGAGGTCCGCTCGGGCCATGACCTGGTGCTCACCGAGCTGGACGACGGATTCGTGGTGAACGCCGGCTCGTCGGCCGGCGAGCGCCTGCTGGCGCGGCTGCCCGGGCGCCTGGCGACGCCCGGGGAAGAGGCCAGTGTCTCCGCGGCGGTGGCCGCCACGCGCGCCGCCATCGGCGACCCGGTGGCGACCAATGGCCTGCGCGACCGACTGATGGACCAGCTCGACAGTCCGCGATGGGCGCAGGTGGCGGATCGCTGCCTGGCCTGCACCAACTGCACCATGGTCTGCCCGACCTGCTTCTGCACCTCGACGAGCATCAGTTCCGACCTGGACGGAACAGTCAACGTGACCGAGCGGGTGTGGGACTCCTGCTTCAACCCCGGCTTTGCCAAGGTGGCCGGCGGCGACTTCCGCCCGAGGCGCGAGGACCGATACCGCCAGTGGCTGACCCACAAGTTCGCCACCTGGGTCGACCAGTTCGGCACGTCCGGCTGTGTCGGCTGCGGACGCTGCGTGACGTGGTGCCCGGTCGGGATCGATGTCCGCGAGGAGCTGGCCGCTATCGCTCCGCCGGCGCTGCCCGTCGAGCGTCCGTTCATCCGGCCGGCTGCCGCGACGCCGGGACGCTTCGAGATCACCACGCTGCGCGCGAGCCACCCCGAGACCTCCGATACCGCCACGCTGACCCTGGTGCCGAGCGAGCCGGCACTTCTGGCGGGGCTGCCGGGCCAGTTCGTGATGGTCGATCTGCCCGGCTTCCCGGCCTTCCCGATCTCCGTCTCGCGGTACGCGACCGATCACCTGCTGCTCACGGTTCGCGGAGCCGGGCCTGCCACGGCGGCGCTGCTCAACACCCCGATCGGCGGGCAGATCGGCCTGCGAGGGCCGCTTGGCACCGGATGGCCGGTCGACCGCGCCCTGGGACGCGACGTGGTGATCGTGGCCGGGGGGATCGGCCTGGCGCCACTGCGGCCGGTGGTCGACACGCTCCTTGCCGAGCAAGGTCGGTTCGGGAAGATCCTGCTCGCGTACGGTGCCCGCACTCCCGCCGACCGCCTGTTCACCAGCGAGCTGACCGCATGGGCAGAGCGCGGGATGGAGGTCCTGCAGATCGTCGACCGCTCCGGCCCGGGGTGGGCGGGGCACGTCGGCGTGGTCACCAACCTCCTCGACCAGCGCGATCTCGGCTCGCGCCCCACGATCGCGTTCGTCTGCGGTCCGGAGCGGATGATGCAGGCGACCACCTCCGTGCTGCGCGACGCCGGCGTGTCACGGGAGCGCCTGTTCGTGTCGCTCGAGCGCCACATGCAGTGCGGCATCGGGCTGTGCGGCCACTGCCAGATGGGCCCCTTCTTCGTCTGCCGCGATGGACCGGTCTTCGCGCTCACCGAGCTCGGCGACCTCTTCACCCGGGAGGGCATCTGATGGTCGCCACGCGCCCGCCACGGGTCGGCGTCGTCAAACTGGCGTCCTGCGATGGGTGTCAGCTCACGCTGCTCGACCTCGAGGATGAGCTGATCGCGATCGGCCAACGATTCGACCTGGTCGAGTTCCCCGAGGCGACCTCGCGGCGATCGATGGGTCCGTACGACGTGCTCCTGGTGGAGGGATCGGTGAGCACGCCGGAGCAGGCCGAACAGATTGTCGACCTGCGAGCGCGGACCAAGCTGCTGGTGACCATCGGCGCCTGCGCCACCGCCGGGGGGATCCAGGCGCTCCGCAACTGGTCGGACGAGCCGGAGTGGCGCGCCTCGGTCTACCCGCGCCCCGAGGAGATCGCGTCGCTGGCCACCTCCACCCCTGTTGCCGAGCACGTCACCGTGGATGCCGAGCTGCGAGGCTGCCCGATCGATCCGCACCAACTGCTGGAACTGCTGACCGCCCTGCGGGTCGGTCGCCGGCCCCAGCTGCCCGACGAGGCGGTCTGCGCCGAGTGCAAGCGGCTCGGCCGGATCTGCGTCCTGGTCGCCGGCGGGACCGCCTGCCTCGGCCCGGTGACGCAGGTCGGCTGCGGCGCGCTGTGCCCGGCCTATCTGCGGGGCTGCTACGCCTGCTTCGGTCCCCGCGACGCCGCCAACACGATCAGCCTGGCGGGCTGGCTTGGCCAGGATCGGACCGCGGTCGAGGTCGACCGGCTGTTCGCCGGCTTCACCGGGTACGCACCGGCCTTCCGCGAGGCGAGCCGGCGCGCGGTCGAGGTGATGCAGCCCCCGGCGCGCCGGCGCCGGAGCAAGGGAGAGACGACCTGATGCATACGGGCACGCCGCAGGACGGCGACCTGCACTTCGAGGTCGGCCAGCTGACCCGCGTCGAGGGCGAGGGTTCGCTCGACCTGCGGGTGGCCGCCGACGGGACGGTGGCGGCGCAGCTGCGGATCTTCGAGGCGCCGCGCTACTTCGAGCGGTTGGTGGTGGGCCGCACGCCGGACGAGGTGATCGACATCGTGGCCCGCATCTGCGGGATCTGCCCGGTCGCCTACCAGATGTCGGCGGTGCACGCCTTCGAGCATCTCCTCGAGGTCGAGATCGACCCCGCGGTCCGGTTGCTGCGGCGGCTCCTCTACTGCGGCGAATGGATCGAGAGCCACGCCCTGCACATCTTCCTGCTGCACGCCCCCGACTTCCTCGGCTACCCGAGTGCCCTCGAGATGGCGCATGACCACCTCGAGTTGGTGAGCCGCGGGCTCAGCATGAAGAAGCTCGGCAATCGAATCGTGGCCATCGTCGGCGCCCGGGCCATTCACCCGCTCAGCGTCCGGGTCGGCGGATTCTCCCGTGCGCCGCGAGCACAGGAGTTCGACGAGCTTTACTCGCCACTGGAGACCGCGATCACCGAGGCCGAGGCGACCGTGAAGTGGGCGGCCTCGCTTGACACGCCGCCATCGGATCGCGAACCGAGGCTCGTCTCGCTGCGGCACCCGGGTGAGTACCCCATGAGCGATGGCCGGATCGTCTCGAGCGACGGGATCGACCTGTCGCCCGACGACTGGCGGAGCGCCTTCCACGAGGTGCAGGTGCCCTGGTCGCACGCCCTGCAGGCGAGTGCCGCGGACGGCGTGCCCTACCTGCTCGGGCCGACCGCTCGGGTCGCGCTGGCCGCCGACCAGCTGCATCCGCGAGCGGCAGCTGCGCTGAAGGCGACCCGCATTTCGCCCGAGGCGCTGCGGCGAAACGTCTTCCACTCCATCGTGGCGCGCGCCGTCGAGCTGCTGCATGCCCTCGCCGAGGCGGCCGACATCGTTGCGAGCTACGCGCCGCCGGCCCGGCCGGCCTCCGCGTGGAAGCCGAAGGCCGGCGTTGCCGCGTGGGCCACCGAGGCGCCGCGCGGGCTCCTCTTCCATCGGTACAAGCTCGACGCGAAGGGGATCGTCCGGGGAGCGCAGATCGTGCCGCCGACGAGCCAGAACCAGGCGGCCATTGAGCACGACCTGGCGCTCTTTGCGCCGGCGGTGCTGCACCTGCCGCACGACGAAGCGACGCGGCGCATGGAGCAGCTGATCCGCAGCTACGACCCCTGCATCTCGTGCGCCACCCACTTTCTTCAGCTGAAGATCGAGCACGACCGATGAGGACACGGAAACCAACCCCCGTGCGCGTGCTGGCCTGCGGCGCCATCGACCGCGGCGATGACGGAGCTGCGCTGCGCGCCCTGCGGCTCGTCCCGGCTGCGACGCGGCGGCGCTGGCGCGTCGAGGAGGTCGGACAGCTCTCGGCCGAGCAGCTGATCGGCGACCCGTCGGACATGCGGCGCGTGGTGATCGACTGCGTGGCCGGGCTGACGCCCGGCGCCATCACCGAGCTGCCCCTGGCGGAGCTCCCCGAGCTGGAGGCAGCTTCGGGGGCCACCTCGAGCCATGCGCTGGGCCCTGGCCAGGCGGTGGCGCTGGCTGCGGCGCTCGGCGCGGTCGGGCAGCGGGACTGGTTCATCGGGATCGGCGGGAGCTCATTCGGCTCCGGCAGCGGCCTGACGCCCGCGGTGGAAGGTGCCCTCGACGAGTTCGCGCGTCGCCTGGTTGCGGTCGCGGAGGAGAGATGAGCCTGCGTGCGCTCGATCCGGTCGCTGCGCCGGTCGCTCCAACGGTCGCGCCACCCGGGCCGGTGCTCTTCGGCCGCTACGCCTACGGGCCGAATCGACTTGGCTACTGCGGCCCCGACGAACCGCGCGCCCTGCTCGAGTATGCGGCCGCGGGCGCCGACCACCGGGGCCTGCGCGAACTCGCCCGAGGCTTTGAGGGGGCCTACCCGTACCTCGAGCTGATCGCCGCCGCGAACGGGATTGGAGATCCACTCGATCGGTCGGTGGTGGAGGCCTATTGGCTGGGCAACCGGCTTACGGATGCGGTGCGCACCGGTGCGATGCATCGGTCTGTCGAGGATCGGTTCCGCGACCGGCTGGCACCGCCGTCGTGGCGCTGGTTGGAGGCGGCCGTGGGGGCCGGTGCACGCCCCGTGCACGCGTTCCACGTGCTTGACGTGTTGCCCCGGGTGGGCCTGCTGCGTGGTGGACCGGTCGACGACGTGCTGCGCGCGATCGACTCGTGCCGGATCCGATGGGGCCGGGTCGAGGCCGTGGTCGGTGACTCGCTGGTCGTCTCGGCTGTGCCGCTCGAGCTCCGGGACGGCCGCCTGCGGCTCGCCGAACCGCGCGTCGAGAACGTCTCGCGCTGGCTCGACGGTGCCGGCTTCGTCGACGGCGTCGAGCCCGGACAGATGATCGCGATCCATTGGAGCTGGGCCTGCGACCGGCTCAGCCCGCGACGGCTCCGGCAGCTGGTGGCCTGGACTCGCCTCGCGCTGCGGATCGCCAACCGGGCCGTCTAGCGGCTGGCTAGCTGCGACGACCCCGCGGAGCAGGATCACCGGCGATCTCGCGGACCCGGGCAATCAACTGCGCCTCGGTGAGCACCTTTGCAGGCCGGGCGGTCACCTCTCGCGAGCGGCCGTGCCGCCCATCCTGCTCCACCACGAGGTCGGCGAGCCGCTCGTGCACCGGCCCGTGGCCGACGATCTCGACGGGGTCGCGCGGGTCGATGCGGGCAGCGACCTGCTGGAGGAACTGTCGCAGGTGCTCCGATCGATGTCCGTCGGGGTCAGGTGCGCCCATCGTGCGCAGGATCGCATCGTGGGTGACGTGCTCACCGCCGCGGCGACGAGGCGGCACCTCGCTCTCCAGGCGTACGACGTGCGGCGCCCCGTCCCAGCGCACGAGCAGGGCGCGCCTCGAGTCGATCCAGACCACGGTCCGGGACTCGACGTCCGCCGTCGAGATGGCCCGGCTGGTCATGCTTCACCTCCTGATCTGCACCGAGATTGCTCACTCCGATGCTGCGCCAGCGGCCGCCCAGCCCGCCAGTGCCCTCGGTCATCGGTTCAGGGGCGATATGTCCGGTCCGGAGTGCGCCCCGCGCCGGTGACCAGGACCCGGCTCATCCCCCCGTCTCGTCCATCCCCTCCCTGGGCCGCGCCGCTGCGTTGAACGCTTCGCCGAGAAGCCGAATGGCGGTATCGACCGCCTCCTCGTCGATGATCAGCGGCGGACAGAGCCGGATCGTGGCCTCGCCGCACTCGAGGACAAGCAGGCCCAGCCGGAAGGCGGCCTGCTCGACCGCGTTCGCCGCCTGGTGAGAAGCGAACTCGATGCCGATCATCAGCCCCTCGCCACGCACGTCGCGCACGCCCCCGTGCTCTGCGGCCGCGCGTTCGACGCCGGCCCGCAGGCGAGCGCCCATCCGTGTGGCGTTCTCCATCAGCCCGCCCTCGATGAGCTGCATGGTCACCGCCCCGGCGGCCGCGCAGATCGGGTTGCCGGCGAAGGTGGACCCGTGGGCGCCGACCGGCCAGGACATGACCGATGCACGGGCCATGAAGGCGCCGATCGGCATTCCCGACGCGATCCCCTTGGCAGTGGTGACGATGTCGGGCTCCACCCCGGCGTGCTCGATCGCCCACCAGCGCCCGGTGCGTCCCATCCCCGACTGGATCTCGTCGGCGACCAGCAGGATGCCGTGTTCGTCGCAGATCTCCCTGAGCCCGCGCAGGAAGGGGGCGGGGGCGGGAAAGTAGCCGCCTTCGCCCTGGATCGGCTCGATGACGATGGCCGCCACGTCGCTCGGCGCGATGAGGCGACCCAGGATGGCGCGGCGCAGAACCTCCAGCTCGGCGCTGCCGTCGCCACCGCTCCCCTCGCGCCAGGCACGAACCCGCGGGAACGGGGCGTGGTAGACCATCGGCAGCAGCGGCCCGAACCCGGCGCGCTGCTTGAGCTTGCTGTTGGTCAGCGACAGGGAACCCATCGTCCTGCCGTGGAACGCGCCCTCGAAGGCGATCAGGCCGGGCCGATGGGTGTGATAGCGCGCCAGCTTGATGGCCCCCTCGACCGCCTCGGTGCCCGAGTTGGTCAGGAAGACTCGCGCCGGCTCAGCAAACGGGGCGACCCGCGCCAGGTGCTCGGAAAGCTCCAGGTAGCGTGGCTCGTAGAAATCGGTGGCGGCGATGTGGATCAGCCGATCGGCCTGCTCCTTGATGGCGGCCACCACCGCGGGGTGGCCGTGGCCGGTGCTGCACACCGCGATGCCGGCGGCGAAGTCCAGGAAGCGGTTGCCGTCGACATCGGTGACGACATAGCCGCTTCCGCTCTCGGCCACCAGCGGGTACGCCCGCGTCAGGCTGGGGCTGACCACGGCGTCGTCGCGGGCGATGAGCGCGCGGGCACGCGGCCCGGGCAGTTCGGTGACAAGATGCGGCGCCGGCCTGCGGGCAGCCGCGGACGAGGTGCTGGTCTCGATGGACATCGGTACCAAGTACTCCGAGCGGAGCGGCGCGTCCTGCCCGCGCCCCTGGCTAGATGGACGCCTATCGTAGCAGCCCGCGACATCGGGTCAGGAGTGGCGAACGGCCTCACCGATCAGGCCCGGACCGCGATAGACCAGCCCGGTCCACAGCTGGACGAGATCGGCCCCGGCGTCGCGCAGGGCCTGCACGTCCGCCGCGCTGCCGATGCCGCCCGAGGCCATGATGGCGAGCCGGTCGCCGACGAGCGCACGCGTGCGCCGCACCGCGCCGCGCGTGCGGATCAGCAGCGGTGCGCCGGAGAGGCCGCCTGCCTCGGTCGCGAGGTGTGCCGGTGAGGCCAGGCGATCGCGGCTGAGCGTGCTGTTCGACAGGATCACGCCGCGCGCGGGCGTATCGGTCACGACCGCCAGGACGGCCTCAAGCTCGCCGGCACCGAGATCCGGCGCCAGCTTGACGAAGATCGGGCGCGGACAGCCGAGTCGCCTTCCGGCCTCGTCCAGCGCCTCGAGCAGCCCGCGCAGCCGTTCCGGTGCCTGGAGGAGGCGCAGACCGGGGGTGTTCGGAGAGCTGACGTTGACGGCCAGGTAGTCGGCGACCGGCCCGACCAGGCGCTGAGCGGCGAGGTAGTCATCCACGCTGCGCTCGTCCGGCGTCTCCCGGTTCCGGCCGATGTTGACGCCCACCACGAACCCCGCCGGCAGGTGGCGGCGTGCCAGCATGACGTTGCGGGCCAGTGCGGCCGCGCCGGCGTTGTTGAACCCGAGCCGGTTGATGAGCGCCTCATCGGCGGGGAGGCGGAAGAGGCGGGGTCGTGGGTTGCCGCCCTGCGGGAGCGGGGTCACGGTGCCGACCTCGGCGAAGCCCAGCCCCATCGCCGCCCAGCCGCGAAGGGCGATCCCGTCCTTGTCGAAGCCCGCGCCGACACCGACCCGGTTGCGAAATTGCAGGCCGGCGATCTCCACGCCGTCGTGCGGCTGTCGCGCACCGCCGGCCCAGCCGGCCACGCCGCGACCGATCCTGCTGCCGCCGACGATGCGGAGCAGCTTGATCGTCAGCCGGTGGATCCGCTCCGGCTCGAAGCGGAAGAGGAGCGGGCGCACGATGCGGTAGGCGAGGGCTCGCCAGGACATCTGCCGTCGCCCGGATGCGTCAGTCGTCGCGGGCGCGCGGGAAGGCCATCTCGATTGGCCGGACGGTCGGCAGCGGCTCGCCGTCGGCACCGGTCTCCACACCGTCCGGGGCCATGAACTCGTGCCACACCTCGGTGCCGGCGGCCGGTGGGTCGTCGAGCTCCTTGAGCGCCACGATCCCCTCGAAGCGGATCGTGCCGCTCTCGCCGGCATCGGTCTCGAACTCGTCCTCGTACTCCTCGGCAAGCTCGATCGCATTGCCGAGCGCGGTCTCCTCGTCGTCGCCGTCGACGAGCACGACCCGGTCCTCGACCATGATCGGCGCGTCGCCGACGAGGTAGGCGTAGCGCAACTGTGCCGAGTACCAGCCACTCGAATCGACGACCGGTTCGAGCACCAGCTCATCGAGCTCGTCCGCGAGGGCCTCGAGCTTGCCGTTGCCCTTCAAGCCGGTCATGCCGGCGGTGGCTCCTGGCCCATCACCGTCTGCGACTGCTCGCGCAGGAACTGCTGGACGTAGTACGGGCCCAGCCCGCTCTTGCCCGATGACCCCGCGCCCTTCCAGCCGCCGAACGACTGGATCCCCGGCCAGGCCCCGGTGGTCGCTCC
>JBBEBK010000128.1:0-15163 GCA_040882375.1 Chloroflexota bacterium | reverse complement strand
CTGCGGTATCGATCCCCTCGCTCTGCTGGAGCTCGGACGCCAGTGCCCGGATGCTGGTGAGCGGCGTCTGCAGGTCGTGGGTGATGCCGCGCAGGAAGTCGGTCTGCACGCCAGCCATGCGATTGAGCTCGTCGGTCTGGGCGCGCAGGCGCCGGTAGAGCAGCGCGTGCTCGATTGCCGTGGCAGCCTGCTGACCGAGCAGGCTGAAGAGTCCGAGCTCCGCGGGAGTCGGCGCGGCGCGGCCCTCCCACGGGGCCATCAGGACCGCCCGCAGCTCGTCGCCCGCGGCCACGTCGGCGATTACGAAGGCTCCCCATGGGCCGATTGCGTGCCGCGACCCGCCCGCAAGGCCCTCGGGATGCTCGACAGTCGAGGCCCACCCATGGACCTCGGAGATGGGCTCAGGGCCGTCCGCCGGATCTGCCCCGTAGATGCCGACCGCCAGGGCGTCCGCGTCCTGAACGCGCAGAACCGCCAGCAGCCAGGTCGGATCGCCGGTGACCGATCGGGTGGCGGACACCATGGCGTGTGCCGCCGCCGCCGGATCGTCGGCGATGGGCGCAGCTCGCACCTGCGCGGCAAGATCGGCGATCTGGCGGTTTCGCTCGTCGAGCGCCGCTGCCAACCGACGCTGGGCACCGGTAAGCGCGTCCTCCGCGGGCGCGCCGGCCGCGCGCTCGCCGCCGACGCCGTGCTCGGCCAGCTCGACCATCGACCGCGTCTCCCCCGTGAGTGCCCGCCAGGCGACGATCGCGACGATCACCACCCAGCCGACCGTCACCGTCGCCGCGAAGGCCAGCGTGCTCTCCGTCCCCAGGCGACCGATCCATGCGGGCTCGAGCCGGTCCAGGGCGACGTACCCCAGGACCGGCGGCAGGGCGGCGGTCAGGAGGGCAGCCAGGAGTCGAAGCCAGGGCGTGCCGCGCACCGCGGATCGGTCCCTAGCTCGTGGTGGCCGGGGCGCCAGCAGGCGCGGTCACCAGCCGATAGCCGACGCCGCGGTCTGTGAGCAGATGGCGCGGCTGGTCGGGATCGCGCTCGAGCTTGCGCCGCAGCCGCCGAACCGTGACCCACACGTAGGACGCATCGGCGCCATCGGACTCCGCCCAGACTCGGTCCAGGATCGTCTCGGTCGGTACGGTCCGGTCCACCGAAGAGATGAGCACCTGGAGCAGGCGGACCTCGGTGGGCGTCAGGGCCGTCTGGCCGGCGGCGGTCGTCACCCGTCGCGCTGCCAGGTCGATCTCCAGGTCTCCGCCGTCCAGGACAAGCTGTGGCCGGCCCGTGGACGCCCGGCGCATGACCCGCTGGACGCGCGCAACGAGCTCATCGGGGTTGAAGGGCTTGGTGATGTAGTCCTCGGCGTACTCTTCGAGGGCCCGCACCTTGGCTTCCGAGGCGTCCACCGCCGACAGCACGATGATCGGCAGGTCGGCGATGCGCTTGACCCGGGCGCACAGTTCGAAGCCATCCATCCCCGGCATCATCAGGTCGACAACCAGCAGTTGCGGCCACGAGCGCTCGAGCAGCTTGAGCGCGTGCGGTCCGGAGGGCGCGGCCTGGACGTCATACCCCTCACGCACCAGGCGCCGAGCGAGAACCGACAGGAGCGTCGCGTCGTCGTCGACCAGCAGGATGGCCGGCCGCATCGCCGGCACCATCTCAGATGCCGACGCCGCCCATGACGGTGACGATGGCCGGGCCCAGGATGACGATGAAGATGGTCGGGAAGATGCAGCCGACCATGGGGAAGAGCATCTTCACCGGGGCCTTGGCGGCCATCTCCTCGGCGCGCTGGCGGCGCTCGATGCGCAGTTGCTGGCTCTGGATCTGGAGAACCTTGGCGATCGGCACGCCGAGCTGCTCGGCCTGGATGATGGCGCCGATGAAGTTGCTCACCGGCTGGGCATCTGCTCGGGTGGCCACGTCCCGGAGCGCATCACGGCGAGTGCGACCCATGCGCACCTCGGCCAGCGCCTGGCGGAACTCGTTGACGAGTGGCCCCTCCATCTTCTCGACGACCTTGGCAAGGGCAGCGTCGAACCCGAGCCCCGCCTCGACCGAGATGGTCAGCAGGTCGAGCGCGTCGGGCAACTGCAGGACCATCGAGAAGGACCGTGCGCGGATGCGGCGGCCGAGCCAGAACTCGGGGGCCACGAATCCAATGGCACCGCCAGCCAGCCCGAACACCAGCGCCAACTCCACCCGGCCGGTGACCAGCATCAGGAGGCCGATCACCACCGCGAAGAGGATCGTCATCAGGATCTTGACGCCCATCCAGTCGGCGCCACGCAGCCCGCCGGGGTAACCGGCGCGCTCGAGCTTCGCGTCGGTCCGCTCGATGATGCCGCCCTGGTCCCCGCGCCGCACGACCTTTGACAGTCGCTTGACGAGCGGGCGCATCACGCGCTCGAAGAACGGCTGCTGCAGTTCGAACTCCTCGAGGGTCTTGGGCTGCACGACCAGCTGTTCGAGGCGCTGCTGAACGGCATCCTTTGGGGCTCGTCCGGCGAGTCCGTAGGTGAGCAGCAGGACGGCGGCGGCCGCCAGGCCGGCGATGACGATCTCTGTGCTTGGCATCTGCAACTACACCTTGATGTCGACGATTCGGCGAATGAATATGTACCCGATCCCCATGCTGATCAGACCGACGCCGAGGAAGATGATGCCGGTGGGCAGCCCGAAGGTCTCCGGCGGCTTTTCGAACATGGCGGTGATGTACGACGGGCTGATCACGAACAGGATCCCGGCGAGGCCGACCGGCAGCAGGGTGATGACGTAGCCGCTGTAGCGCTGCATGGCGGTCAGCGTGTTGATCTCGCCGATGATCCGGACGCGCTCGCGGATGGTGAAGGCGATCGAGTCGAGGACCGTCGCCAGGTTGCCACCCACCTGGCTCTGGATGTTGATGGCGGTGACCAGCAGCTCGAGGTCCTCCGACGCGACGCGCCGGACCAGGTTGTTTAACGCCGGCTGGAGGGCGATCCCCAGGCTCATCTCGCGGACCACGCGCTCAAACTCGTCGGAGATCGGGGGACGGGCCTCGCGCGACACCAACTCGACTCCCTGCAGGAACGAGGAGCCGGCGCGCAGCGAGTTGGCCAGCAGGGTGATCGTATCGGGCAGTTGCCGGCTGAACTCGGCCAGGCGCTTTCGCTGTCGGTAGCCAAGGTACCAGCGCGGGAAATAGGCCCCGATCAGGAAGATGGCCGCCAGCGCGACCACGTTGCGGAAGCCGGGGAAGATGAGCCCAGCGGCGAAGGCGATGGCCGTGAACACGAACGGCGAGGCGATCCAGGCGGCCACGAACTCGGCAGGTCGCAACTTCAGGTCGGCGCGCGCGATCTCGGTGGAGAGGCGCGCGTTGAGGTCCTGGCCCTCCATGACTCGCGTAAGGCCGGCGATGACCGCCGACTCGCGCTCGGCGCCGGCAGCCGGCTCGCTGGTGGCGGCTCCCCCGGCGCGGGTGTAGCGCTCGAGGCGCGAGGCGACGCCGCCCGAGCCGGTCATCGCGATGCCGACCGTGACGAGGAGCACGGCGCCGGCCGCCAGGCCGGCGATCAGGAATGGCAGCATTCCCATGGTTGCTTACTGCTCCCCGTCTAGAACGGTGAGCCGAAGACGTTCGGCGGCAGGTGAATCCCGGCCGCATCGAACTTCTCGACGAACTTGGGGCGGATTCCGGTGGGACGCAGCTTGCCCTCGATCTTGCCCTCGACCACCGCGGTCTGCTCGAAGACGAAGATGTCCTGCATCACGATGACGTCGCCCTCCATCCCCTGGACCTCGGTGATGGCCACGATCTTGCGCGTGCCATCCTTGAGCCGGTTCTGGTGGACGATCAGGTCCACCGCCGATGCGATCTGCTCGCGGATCGCCTTGAGTGGCAGGTCCATGCCGGACATGAGGACCATCGTCTCGAGCCGGGCGAGCATGTCGCGCGGGGTATTGGCGTGGCCGGTCGACATGCTGCCGTCGTGGCCGGTGTTCATGGCCTGCAGCATGTCGAGCGCCTCGGCGCTGCGGCACTCGCCAACCACGATCCGGTCAGGTCTCATGCGCAGCGCGTTGCGGACGAGCTCGCGGATGGGGATCGCGCCCTTGCCCTCGATGTTCGACGGCCGCGCCTCGAGCGTGACCACGTGCTCCTGTCGAAGCTGGAGCTCCGCGGCATCCTCGATCGTGACGATCCGCTCGTCGTCAGGGATGAACGAGGACAGGATGTTGAGCATGGTCGTCTTGCCGGAGCCGGTGCCGCCCGACACGAAGATGTTCAGCCGGGCCTTCACGCAGGCCTCGAGAAACTCGAACATATCGGGCGTGGCCGTGCCGAAGCGGACCAGGTCCTCCACCGTGAAGGGGGTCGCGGCGAACTTCCGGATCGTCAGCACCGGACCGACCAGGGAGAGCGGCGGGATGATGGCGTTGACGCGGGATCCATCGGCCAGGCGGGCATCCACCATCGGGCTCGACTCGTCGATGCGACGGCCGATCGGCGAGATGATGCGCTGGATGATCTTCATCACGTGCTCGTCGTTCTGGAACGTGACGTTGGTCAGCTCCAGCATGCCCTCGCGCTCGATATAGACCTGCTGCGGGCCGTTGACCATCACCTCGGTGACGGTCTCGTCGCGGAGCAGCGGTTCCAGCGGGCCGAGGCCCAGGATCTCGTCGGTGATCTGCTCGAGCATGCGCACCCGCTCGGCGCGGGTGAGGGCCATCCCCTCCTCGTCGGCGACCTTGCCGAAGAGCTCCTCGATCTGGCGACGCACCTCCGCCTGGTTACTCAGGTCGAGCTTGGGGTCGAGCTCGTTGACGAGTCGGTTCTGGACGCGGTACTTCGCCTCGCGGAACGACTCGCGGGCAGGAACGGCCCCACTGAAGCGCCCCGATACCCCGGGCGCCCCGGGTGGCGTCGTCGGGGTTCCGCCCTTTGGGGTTCCGGGAGCGGCCGGTACGGTCGGCAGCGCCGGCTCGCCCTCGCCCGCGGGCTGGGAGCGTTCGATCCTCTTCAGCAATGACATCTCGGCTGGTCCTTCCCCTTCTAACGGCGCGCGAACAGTCCGCGCTTGTTCGGCTTGTCCTGGGCAGGCGCGGTCTCGCCGGCAAGGAGCTTGGCAAGACTGATCACGTCACGTGTCAGCGCGCTCTCCGGATGGGATACGACGAAAGGAACCCCCCGATTGACCGCCAGCACCGACAGCCGGCCGTCGGACACGATCGTCGCGTCGATGGGACGGCGGATGGAGGCCTCGACATCGGCGATCCGGATCCCCTGGGCGGTATCCGCCCGGTTAACCACGAGTCGGATCTTCGACCGGTTGTACTCAAGCTGGTCGGCCACCTCCAGGAAGAGGCGGACATTCTTGATGGTCGTGATCTCGAGCGCCGTCAGGACCACGATCGTGTCGGCCAGGTCCATCACCCCGAGGCTGTGATCGGTGAGTCCGGCAGGCAGGTCCACGATCACGTAGTCGTGCGTGGCCCGCAGATGCTCGAGGATCTTGCGCAGGTAGGCGGGCGTCACGAGGTCGGCACCCTCCGGCGCGGGCGGCGCCAGCAGCACCCGGATCCCGGTCGAGTGGTCGATGACCACCGAGTCGACCACGTCGCCATCAGGCTCCCCACGCTCAACAGCATCGATGATCGATTGGTTCTTCGGGTTGAGGTTGAGCAGGACCCCGACATCGCCGAATTGCAGGTTGGCGTCGACCAGGCACACGCGTGCGCCGGTCTCCCGGTGGATGGCGACCGCCAGGTTGGTGGCGATGGTGGTGCGGCCCGCCCCGCCCTTGGGCGAGAAGACCGCGATCACCTGGTGGTCGCCTTCATCGGTGATCTTGGTGGGTGCTGGCGCCTGCGCGATCTCCCCGGCCAACTGCACGCGCCGCCCAACCTCGCGTTCGTACACCCGCCGGATGCTCTCGGAGAACTCGTCGCCGCTGAACGGCTTGACCAGGAACTCGCGCGCGCCGGCGGAGATCGCCCGCTTCAGCTGCTCGGCCTCGCCATGGACACTCATCATGATGATCGGGCTGGTGGGCAGCCGCTGGGAGATGATCTCCGCGGCGGCCACCCCGTCCAAGCCGGGCATGTTGATGTCCATGACGATGACGTCGGGACGCAGCTCCATGGCGACCTGGATCGCCTCTTCGCCCGACCCGGCCGTCCCGGCCACGTCGATCTCCCGCTCGAGGCCGAGAAGCCTTGAGAGGTGGTCGCGCGTCTCCGGGATGTCGTCGACGATGAGGACCTTGATCACGGTCGCGTTCCTTCGCGTGCTGAGTTCGTGGTGACGATGCCGGTCAGGACTACGGGGCCGGCGTCGGCAGGACGACCTGGATGATGTCCGGGATTGGGATCCCGAACGTCTCGACCAGGATCTTGAGCGTCACGCCGGTCGTCTCCTCGATCACCTCGTCGCCGACGCCTCGCAGGAGGGCGGTGAGCGGGCCGATGATCGACTGATCGGTCTGGGCGAACTTGATCGCCTCCGCGTCCGCATCGGTGCCGGCGAAGATGATGATCACCGTCTCGATGGCGGCCTGGGTCTGGGTGTCGGCCTGGCCCGGGCTCGGGGTTGCCGTGGCGTCGACCAGCGACTTGATGCGCGTGGCGCTGACGTACAGCACTCGCTTGTTCTGGAGGAGGGTCTTGACGGTCGGTGCGGACTCGAGGCCGGTCACCGGCTCGAAGCGCTGCTGCTCGTCCGGACCCGCGTCAACGGTGTCGGCGGTCGGCTGCAGTACCTGGATCTCGGTGCGGTAGACGATGTCGATGTGATCGCCAGGCTGGACCAGGAAGTCGATGCCGGTCACCCGGTCAACCTGGAAGGCGATCGCCCGCTCGCCCGGCTCGAGTTGGCATGTGATGCAGATGTTTCCACGCTGCCCGAGGCCGACCGACTCCTGGCTCACCTGTGTGTCGGTCAGGATCGGGTACAGGGCCGGCGCGCCGGTGAGCTGTGACGGGTCTGAGAAGCGAGTCCCGGTAACGGCGTCGGGATCCACTTCAATGACCTTGACCACGCCCGGCGCCACCGGGTCGCCGATATCGATGTCTTCGGTGGCGACCAGCACCTTCACGGTGCGCGCCTCCACGGCAGTTGGCTCGTTGTTCTGTCCCAGGAGGACGACGATCCCCACGAAGGCCAGGACGGCGAGCAGCACCCCGACCAGGATCACCAGGCGATTCGATCGCTTCACGGATATCTTCCCCTTCGAGCAGCAACAAAGGACCGATGGATTCGGTGGAGCAGGATTGTGCCTGCGGTCAACAGTCTACGAGCCCGCGGCAAGTCGCATCGACCGGACTTGTGACCTATGCCGGGGGTGGTACTCCCGCCCGCTCCGTTTGAGCGAGGCCGGACGCTGCGGCGGAAAGAGGAGAGCCCCCGGAAATCCGGGGGCTCTCGCGGTGTCTGGCGATGACCAGCGGGGCTCAGGTGCCCTGCAGGTTGTCGCCAACGTTCTGGAAGATCTGGCTCACGATCGGGCCGAGGAAGATGAGGGCCACGATCACGATGATCGCGATGAGGGCCAGGAGCAACCCGTACTCGACGAGCGTCTGGCCATCCTCGTCCTCGCGGCGGAAGTGGGCAAGAAAAGTGCTGATGAACTGGATCATGCTTCGCAATACCTCCTTTCCTTGGAGATTGACGAGAGCAGGGTATGCGTGCCAGCGGGTCGATGAATATGACCCGATGCTCCAAACCGCCATCGTCGGAGGCGTACCTTCGCCCAGCCGCCTGCTCCTGTCAAGGACCGGTCGTGCCTATCCGTCGCGCTGGCGCACCGCGACCCTAACGCGCGCTAACTCCTGTGGAAAAGCGAAGGAGCCACGCCGGGTGGCGTGGCTCCTGCACCGGAGGAGGAGGCCCGAGGTGCTCCGGATTGCGGTGCGGAGCTCCTCGTAGATGAAGGTCGTCGCGGATACCCGCAGGCGACACGGTCGACACTAGCCCCGGGCCCGACCCCCTGCCATGGCACAGGAGTACCGGCCGGCGGCGGGACTTTGGAGGCCGATCAATCGTCCGGGATCTTGATCCAGCCCTGGCGCATGGCGTACACCACGGCCTGGGTCCGGTCGTTGACCGAGAGCTTGCGCAGGATGCTCGACATGTGGTTCTTGACCGTCTGCTCGCTGATGCCGAGGGCATAGGCGACCTGCTTGTTGGTCATCCCCTGGGCGATGTTGTCCAGGATCTCGACCTCGCGCGGCGAGAGCGGGGCGAAGATCGGCTGGGCCTCGGCACCGTAGACGGCGAGCTCGCGGAACTCCTTGAGGACCCGGCTGGCGACCGCGGGCTTGGCGAAGACCTTGTCGTTGATCAGGTACTCGCCGGATCGCACCCGGCGGATGATCCCGATCAGATCGGTCGGGTCGATGCTCTTCAGCACAAAGGCGGCAGCCCCCGCCCGAATCGCCTCGAAGAGCTGATCCTCGTCATCGGTCGGGGCGAGGACGATGACCGCGGTGTGCGGCAGCTCGCGCTTGATGCGCTGGGTCGTCTCGATCCCGTTGGGCGCCGGCAGGGTCAGGTCCATGAGGACCACGTCCGGCGTCTTCTCCTCGATGAGGGCGATCGCCTCGCGGCCGGTCCCGGCCTCGCCGATCACCTCCATGTCGCTCTCGAGCTCCAGGATGTTGCCCACCCCGCGTCGGAAGAGCGTCTGCTCATCGACGATCACGATCCGCGTCTTTGTTCCGAGATTGCGCCGGTCGCCGCCCTGGCGGCGTTCGTCTGCCTTTGTCTGCACGGTCTCCTCCTTGCGAGCCATGGTAACCATTAGTGAGCCTCCGGTATGCGAAGCAGGATGCGCGTCCCTTCCCCCTGACGCGATTCGATCTGGAGCGACGAGCCCATCAGCTCGGCTCGCTCCCGCATGAACTGCAGCCCGAAGTTGCGCCGCGCAGAGGCGAGGCGCATCACGTCGAAGCCGCGGCCGTTGTCCGAGATGACGAGGTGCTCCCCCGCCAGGTTGACCTGCACGCGGGTTGCGGCCGCGTGCTTCCGAACGTTCTGAAGCGCCTCCTGCACGATGCGCAGGACGGGCGCCTTGGCGTCGCGCGGGACGCGCTGATCGATCCCATCGACCGATACCTCCACGGCGATCCCGTGGCGGGTGGCGAATGCCGCTCCCGCGTCGGCGATGGCCTGGGTCAGGCCCAGGTCGACCGATGGGGGGCGCAGCGCAGCGATGAATGAGCGCACTTCGTCGAGCCCGTCACGCAGCATGGTGCGCAGGAAGGCGAGCTCGGCCCGCGCGGTCTTGGGTGAGTCGTCGATGACGCGATCGAGGTACTCGATCTGGAAGATGGCGTTGGTCAGCACCTGGGCGGGCCCGTCGTGGACCTCCTCGGCCAGCCGCTGCCGCTCCCCCTCCTGGGCCTGGATGATTCGCAGCGAGATCGCCGCGGGGGAGAGATCCGCGTCGGATAGGATCGGCTCGTCGTCCTGCAGGTCCTCGCTGGCGAGATAGCTCGATACCAGCTCGAGCTGTCGCGCGGCAACGTCCATGCGCTTCAGGCGTCCCTGGAGCCCTGCCAGTTCGCGGCCGAGCGCTTCGTGCTCTGCGCGGAGCGTCTGCGGCGACGTGCCCCCACCCGGTGCGGCGAGCCGCTGGTCGAGACGTGAGCGGAGCTGCAGCCAATCCTCCAGGCGGCGTCGGTAGTGCTCCCGGTAGCGATCCACCGACTCACGGACGCGGCGCGCATCTCGTCGCACCGAGTCGGTGGCGCTCGCCTGGAGCTGCTCGAACGAATCGGCGGCGGGCACGAGGGCTGGGGTTGGGGCGGTCTTGGCCAAGAGGCGCTGTTCCTCGGTAGTACTGGAGACG
This sequence comes from Chloroflexota bacterium, assembly GCA_040882375.1. Classification (GTDB taxonomy): domain Bacteria; phylum Chloroflexota; class Limnocylindria; order QHBO01; family QHBO01; genus CF-167. Next base: position 5,324 of record JBBEBK010000128.1, on the reverse strand, counting down.
GCCTGGTACTCGACGGACGGCCATGCTCCCCGCCGAAGGTGCGCGGGGTCAACAGTACTTCGGGCGCCGGAAGTACTAGCCGCCCGGTGGCGGCGCCTCATCGGGGACCGCGTAGACGCGCACGCCGGGGGCCTCGAAGGCCGGCGCCGCGCCGAGGAAGTCGGGGTGATTTCCGTCGGCATCGGTTGCCTCGGAGCCGTCCCAGAGGCCGAGTGGATCGCGCGTCTCCCCGTCGCGCAGCATGACCACAACCCAGCGCACGTGGTAGGCCTCCACGACCTGACCGATGACCGGGTACGGGTCGAACGGCGGCGCCACGCCGGGGTTGCCGCTCAGCGCATGGAGGGCGGCGGGGTCGTACGTCATCACCACCGTGCTCGGATCACCCGCGTCGGCCAGGAAGTCGGCAGCCATTACCAGCTTGGCGTGGGCATCCGACCACTGGGTGAGCAGAACCCCCGAGCCTGCGACCGACAGCACGGCGGCTCCACCGAGCCCGGCGACCGCCAGGAACCGATGGGTGGCCGATCGCCGGAGGAAGGGCCACGCCCGTCCTGCGGCGATCGCGGCCGGAGCCAGGTTGGCTGCGGCCAATCCGGCCGCGAACGGGAGCCAGGCCAGCGCGGAGTGGTAATACGCGCCCTTCGGTGCATGGAAGGTGAAGACGGCGCCCATCGTCACGAACATCACGGCGAAGTAGGCGAGCAATGGCGCCAGCTCTCTCCGTCGGCGCTCGGCCCACAGCCCGTATGCGAAGGGAAGGATGAAGAGGCCGCCGAGCAGGACCGCGGTCCGGCCAACCAGCTCGCCCCAGGCGCCGAGTTTCGAGCCGATGATCGGCAGGGGACCCTGGGCAAGGTAGTCGGCGAAGGTCGGGTCAGCGGCGATCGAGAACTGCTGGTTGTAGCTCGTGATCCACAGGGTGTGCCCGCCGGCCGAGGGAAAGGCCGACCCGAACACGGCCAGGTCGCGGGCGATCCATGGGGCGAGAACGAAGGCGAACGCGACCGCACTCGATGCCCCCCAGACCAGGCGGCTCGGCCACGACCGCCAGTCGCCGCGGACCCACCAGGCGGCAGCCGGCGCGACGGTGAGCAGCAGGCCGTCCACGCGGGCAAGCGTCGCCAGCCCGGCTGCGGCCGCTGCCCCGACCAGCCACCAGCCGGCCCGCGCTTCGCCGGTTGCGCGCACCGCGCGGATCGCGCACCAGATGGCTGCGGCCCCGGCGGCGCCGAAGACCGCGAAGTTGTCGATCAGGGGCGCCATCACCAGCATCGGACCGGCCGTGAGCAGCAGCAGGGCGGCGACCCAGGCGGCGAAGCGCGAGCGCCACAGGTCGAGCGTGAGGAGGTAGGTGAACGGCACCAGCGCGGCGCCGATCAGGATCATCGGCAACTGCCCGGCGCGCAGCGGTCCGAGCCAATCGCCGAAGAGGGCAATCGACCCGGCGGCCACGATCGAGGTGAGCGGCATCCAGTGTCCGTTGCTCGGCACCGGCAGGGTCGGGTCCACCGGGAGCCGGCCCCCAACCTCCAGGAAGCTCCACAGCACCGGCACCGTGAACCCGTTCCCGCCGGCGAGCTGCTCGGCCACGAGGCCGTAGTAGGCAGGATCGGTGTATGGCGGGTAGTCCACCAGCAGCGCGGCCCCGATTCGGGCGGCCAGCGCCAGGCCGAACAGGATGAGCAGCTCGCGGCGCATCAGCGGCGCACCCACACCGAGGCGGTCGAGTCCCCGTAGACCCGCTCCCACCCCGCGGACGCGTCGAACCAGCCGGCCAGCGGGGTATCGGGCGGGAAGACCGCGTAGTCGATCGCGTATCGGTCGAACGCGGCCTGTGGATCTCCGTGCAGACCGATGATGCCCACGTACATCTTGAGCAGCTCGTCGCCGTACACGTCCGCGCGACCGTCCATGAAGATTGGCTGATCGGGCCGATGCTGACCGATGTAGCCGCCCCACTCGTATCGATTGAAGAGGCGCGTCCCCGGCTCGTTGGCATCGAGCCATCGCACCGCGTCGGCCGGCAGGACGCGAGCGATCTCCGCGTCCTGTGCGGGCGGGACCGTGCGAAGCAGCGCGATCCCGATGCCGAGGACCAGCAGCACTCCCGCAAGCGTGACATGCAGGATGCCGCGCCCGCCGACCGCCGGCCGTGACAGTCGCGTCAGGGTTGGAGCCAGACGCCTGCCGATGGGGGAGGCCGAGGCGATCGGTGCCAGGACGACGGCCGCAACCGCCCCACCGATCGGCCCCACGATCAGCAGGAAGCGGATCGCCTGCCAGGCCATCACCGTCAGGCCCAGCAGGATCAGTGCGTCTGCGGTCCGAAGGCGGCGCCGACCGACGGTGAGCGCGGGGAGGACGCCGACGACCACGAAGCCGAGCAGCAGCCAGCCGAAGATGCTGCCCAGGTCAGCTGGGAACCACTCCATCACGTATCGGTTCAGGGAGGTGATCCCAACGGTGTAGAAGGGATACTCGTACAGCGCGGTGCCGTTCGGGTTGAGGACGAGCGCAGCGGCGCTCACTACCAGCGCCAGTCCCAGGTCGCGCTGGCGGCCCCATGTCAGGGGCGGCAGAGCAGCCGGCTTGCGACGCAGCAGCCGGTCCACCGTCTCGCCCACCAGGACGGCTCCGCCCAGCAGGAAGAGGAGCACCCATCCGGCGTGCAGGTTGGCCCACAGGATGGCGATCAGCGGCAGGCCGGCGAGCCAGCGCCGCCGAGGGTCTGTCTGGTAGCGCCACAGGACCCAGATGACCGCCGTGCCCATCAGCAGGTCGAGCACCTGGACGCGCACCCCCATCACCGGCCCGGCCAGCACCAGGCCGACCGACAGCCACACGATCCGGCTCGCCCAGCCGATCTCCGGAACGCGGAGCGCCATGGCCCGCCACAGGATCCAGAAGGCGAGCACCGTGAGCGCCCCGAACCCAAGCGAGAGGAGCGTCTGTCCCCAGGGACCGAGCGAATTGCCGGCGGCCAGCATGACGTTGGCCAGCCAGTCCTGGCTGGTCCACGGGCGGCCATCGCCGACGATCGACCACGAGTTGATATTCGGGATGCGCCCGCTGCGCAGCACCTCCTCGCCGGCTCGGATGTGCCACCACACGTCGCCGTCGATGAGCGGCCAGGTTGCCCGTGGCAGGACCGCCGCGGCGAAGAAGCCGACAATCGCGGCCGCGGCGGCAGGCAGGCGGCGCGATGCGGCGGAAGCGGTCATGCCCGCGAGTCTACGGCGAGCCGAGTGCGTCCTGTCACCGCCCCGAAGTACTGGCGGGCACGTGCTAGCCTCGCAGGCGATGAGCATGACCCGGGTGGCAGGCGCCTACGCGCTGCTCGCGGCGATGGCCGCGGCCGTCTTTGCTGCCGCCATCCTGCTGGGGCCATACCGGGCCGTGGAGCGCTCCGACTACATGACCTACCACGTAGCGGCAAGGATCGTGCTTGCGGGCGATGGCGCATGCCTCTACAGCGTCGAGTGCCAGACGGCCGCGCAGCGAGAGCTGATCGGCGAGGAGCCGTCATTCACCGGGGGCGCTCTCCCCTACAACTCGCCCCCCTGGTTCGCCGCCGTCATTGCCCCGCTGGGCGTCCTGCCGCTGTCGGCCGGTTTCGCTGTCTTCACCGTCATCGGCCTGCTGGCCCTGGCCTGCGGGGTATGGCGCATCGGAGCCGAAGCGGGTTGGGAGCGGTCCGCCCGCTTGGTTGTCGTGGTCCTGGTCCTCACCGCGTGGCCGACCGCGATGGCGGTCGTCCGCGGGCAGTCGACGCTGCTCGCCGCCGGGCTCCTGGCGCTGTCGGTCGGGCTCGAGCGTTATCAGTCAGGCCTGGCGATGGGGCTCAGCGCCCTCAAGCCGACGCTCGGTCCCCTGTGGGCGGCCTGGCAGTTGATCGGAGGCCATTGGCGCGCGGTCGGAGCCGCCGCGGCGGTCGCTGTGGCGTGGCTGGCCCTCACCGCGGTTGTCGTGTCGCCGCAGGCGCTGCTCGACTACCCGGCGCACCTCGTCGCCGCAACCGGCCAGGATGCCACCGGAGTCCACGTCGCCGAGATGATCAATTGGCGTGGCGTCGCCGAGCGCCTCGGGGTTGGTGGCTGGCTCGTGGTCGGTGGCTCTCTCGCGACGCTTGCTGTGGTCGCTGCGATCTGGCTCCGCACGCGGTCACGCTCCCTCGGTGCGGCAGCGGCGTTCCTGGCCACACCGCTGGTCATCCCGCACGCCAACCAGCACGAGTTTGTACTCGCCACCCTTGGAATCCTGTTGGCTGTGGCCGCCGTCTCTGAACTGCGCCGTCGCCTGGCGACTTTCGCGGTCCTGCTGCACGTCGTCCTGTGGACGGGCGTGCTGCTCGATGCGCAGGTGTCGGCCTGGCTGCTCTTCGGACTTGACCTGGCGTGGCTCGCCGCGGTGGCATGGGCGGCGGCGCGGTACTTCCGTCCCGTTCCGGTGCATCCGGGCAACGACTAGACTCCCGGCGATGTCCGCCGAATCCTCGCGCGCGCCCGCCGCCACCCCTGCCGCGACTCCGCTCCGATGGCTGCCCTCGCCGGTGGCGATCCTGGCGATCGCGCTCGGCGGAGTGATGTTCGCCATCACCGTCACCAAGGGGGTTCAGGACCCCGACTTCTTCTGGCACATCGCGACGGGGCAGCTGATCGCCGAGACGGGGACCGTGCCGACCACCGACCCGTTCAGCTTCACCTGGCTCGGGCAGCCGTGGACGCCGCACGAGTGGCTCTCCGAGCTGCTCATCTACTGGCTGGTGACCGGCCTCGGCCGGATCGGCGCGCTGTTCGTCTTCGGCCTCTTCCCAGCTGCCATCTTCGCGGTGCTGGCGCACGCGCTCACCCGCCATGGAGGCGCTCGCGTGCTGTCGCTGGCGCTCCCGTTCGCGCTGGGTGCGTTCGTGCTGATCGGCTACGTCACCCTGCGTCCCCAGGCGATCAGTTGGCTGATGCTGTCGATCCTGCTCTGGTTCCTCCTCGCCGCCCGCCCGGACTATCCGCGTCGATTCCTCCTCCTGATCCCGCTCTTCGTCCTGTGGGCCAACCTGCACGGGGTGTACGTCATCGGCCTGGGCGTGGTGGGCGTGTACACGCTCTTCACCCTGATCGGCCGCACGCCGATGTCGGCCGCCAGGGGGTGGGTGCTGGCCACGCTGGCCGGAGTCATCGGTGCCTCCATGCTCACCCCGGCCGGACCGGTGGGGATCCTGTACCCGCTCCGCTACGTGGAGGGGGGCGACTGGGGCCTCGCCAATATCCAGGAGTGGCAGTCGCCGAACTTCCACGAGCCGGCGCACATGGGCTTCCTGCTGATGA
>JBBEBK010000127.1:0-15195 GCA_040882375.1 Chloroflexota bacterium | reverse complement strand
CCCGCCGTTGCCGGCTGGCGATGGTCTCGGCCTCGATAACGGTGCCTCTCCGCCGGTCGCTACTGGCGCTGGACCGATGTCCGACGCGTTCTCGCCCGGAGCTCACGGGTCCATTCGCCGGTCGCGCCGCCGCCGGGGTTCCACTGCTCCCGGCTCCCTGTGGGCTCGCCTGACCGGGTACTCGTCCCGATCGTCGCCGTATGCAACTGTGACCGCGGACGGTACGCCCTGGCGATCACTGTTGTCAATCTCGTGGTGGCGGCACCCAACGCCAGACGCCGATTCCAACCAGTAGCACAGCCGAGACCACGGTCAGCGGCAGAACCCAGGCGTCCAGGGGGCCCGAGCACAGGGCCTGCAAGTCGGCTGAGTCGCTCCGGCAGTCCCTCCGCTCCAGCTCGTAGAGCACCTGCCAGGTGAGCGCGGCCCCGACCATGACCGCGGCGGCTCGCCAGCCGAGAGGCGCGAGGTGGGACCTGATTGTGCGCAGTCGCATGCCAGCTGTCTCCGGCGCGATTATCACCTGCGTGGGCTGCCGCAGCTGCGGGATGCTCAGAACGGCTTGAACATCATCAGCCACAGGATGAGCGCCAAGCCAGCGACCCCGACGGCGCTCACTCCGACGGTGTGCCAGCTGCCTCGGACGGCGTCGTAGGCAGCCTGCGGCGCCGGGTCAGGAGGCTCGGCACTTCGCGCAGCCACGGCAGCTTCCGCCGCCTGCTGCATCAGTCCGTAATAGGTGCCGCCAAACAACCACATCACGACGGAAATCCCCGCCAGCAGCAGCAGGGATGCCCAGATCCAGAGCTGATCCCACGATTCGGCGAGGAATCCGGCCGCCACGCCGGTGGCGATCACGGCACCGAGCAGAGCCCGCAGTGAGCGCACCGTGGGCACGATGTTGAAGAAGGTCAGCATCCGCTCGGGGTCGGGTTCCGCGCGCATGGCCCACATGGCGGAGATGTGCACGCCGTGCGCGAGCATGAAGGCCAGGACCGACGCGACATGCAGGAAGACGACCCACTCTTTCATCAGTCCGGGCTGTATACGTCCGCGGAGATCACCCGGTCAAGGGTTTGGATCGGGGAGCGCCGTGCCGCCCTCGACCGGCGGCGCGGCGGGCAGGGTGGGCGGAAGGGTGACGATGAAGCAGGTTCGTCCCGGCTCGGTCTCGACGTCCATCCGACCGCCGTGGCGAACCACGACGTTGTGGCTGATGTGCAGCCCCAGCCCGGAGCCGACCCCAGGCGGCTTGGTGGTGAAGAACGGCTCGAAGATCTTGGATGCCATCTCGGGCGGGATGCCGGGGCCCGAATCGCAGATCGATACCCGGACGCCGCCCTGATCGGTCCGCTCCGCGCGCAGCTCGAGCGCGCCGTGCCCGTCCATTGCATCCGCGGCGTTGTCGATCAGGTTGGTCCAGACCTGGTTCAGCTCGCTTCCGTAGGCTTCGATCTCGGGGAGGTCGGGGTCGTAGTCGCGGGTGACGTCGATCCCGGCCTTCAGCTTGTGCCGCAAGATGACGAGCGTGTCGTCGAGCCCCTTCCTCACATCGATGCGCTGCACCGGCGCCTGGTCGAGGTAGGCGTAGCCCTTCACCGCCGCCACGATCTCGCCGATCCGGTCGCCGGCCATGCGCACCTCGCCGAGCAGCGCCTGCACCTTGGCCGATGCGGCAAGCCAGTTGGCTGCATCGCGCGCTGCGACGGGATCGAGGTCGCGGAAGGCGGCCCGCAGCTGGTCGAGCCTCCAACCCGCATCGACCAGCGCCGCCGCCGCGTCGGCGTCACCGACCAGTTCGCCGATCTCGTCGATCGCGTCGGAGCGCGCGAGCGCGTCCATCGATCCGTCCGAACCCGTCGGGCTGAGCTCCATGAGCTCGTGCGGCGGGTGCAATGAGTTGCGCTCGTCGATGGCACGCGCCAGCTCCTCGACCGATCGCCGAATGGCAGCTGCGGGATTGTTCAGCTCATGCGCCAGCCCCGCCGCCAGCGTTCCCAGGCCAGCGAGCTTTTCGCGCTGCCTCAGGGTCGACTCCATGCTCCGAAGTCGGACGATGATGGTGCGGATGATGCCAAGTGCGGCATCAGGCCCGCCGGAGAGCAGGTCTCGGACGGCGCCGTACGGGATACGGAGCACCTCGGCAGGGGTCAGCGCGCGGACCGATGCCATGCGTCGGCCTCGTTCGAGGGCGGCAAGCTCACCCTGGATCGCCCCGGGTCCGACCCGCGCCAGCGGAATCTCGGCGTTGCCGGAACGCTTGGTGACGTCGAGCTCACCTGAGACGACCACGAACAGGTCATCGGCCTGGTCTCCCTCGGTGATCAGCAACTCGCCGGCGGCGAGTTGCATCGGCACGACATTTGCGGCGAGGCGCTCCAGGTGCTCCTCCGACAGCTCTGCGAAGAGCGGCGTAGCGCGCAGCGCCTCCAGCGTCATCGGCGCGTCGGCCTAGAGTCCCGCGAGGTACTGGTGGACGAACTGCACGGACATGGCCCCCTCGCCGACCGCGCTGGCGATCCGCTTGATCGACCGATGGCGCACATCGCCCGCCGCAAAGACGCCCGGCAGGCTCGCCTCGAGCAGGAACGGCTCACGGGCGCTCCCCCAGCCTGCCGGCGGCTTTCCGTCCTCGAGGAGTGCCGCGCCGGTGATCACAAAGCCTCCCTGGTCGCGCAGCACCGATCCCTCGAGCCACTCGGTGCGAGGCTGCTGACCGATGAAGACGAAGAGTGCCCCGAGCGCCAACTCTTCCTCGCCGTCGGGGCCGGCAACGGTGACCGATGCGAGGTGGCTCTCCCCGTGCACGGCGTTGATCGACGTGTTGAAGCGGATCTCGATGTTGGGAATCGCCGCCATCTGGTCGATCAGGTACTGGCTCATCGCCGACAGCTCGGAGGTGCGCACCATCAGCACCACGCGCTTCGCAAAGCGGGCGAGATGGACCGCCGCCTGGCCGGCCGAATTCCCGCCGCCGACGACGCCAACCTCCTGGTCGCGATACAGGGCCGCTTCGGTCGTGGCGGCACCGTAGTAGATCCCCGCGCCGGCCAGCTCCGCCGCGCCGGGAAGCTCCAGCTGGCGATAGCTGACCCCGGTCGATACCACCACCGCGTGGCAGGAGATCTCGGCGCCGCTCGCCAGCGTGACGACCCGGTACGGATCCTCGCGTCGAATCCCGCTCACTTCGTCGGAGCTCAGGATCTCGGCGCCGAGCCGACGCGCCTGTGCCAGCCCGCGGCGGGCCAGATCGGCGCCCGACAGCCCCGACGGGAAGCCGAGGTAGTTCTCGATGCGACTGGTGGTTCCCGCCTGTCCGCCGGGTGCCTCGCGCTCGACGAGCAGCGTTTTGAGTCCCTCGCTGGCCCCGTAGACCGCGGCGGCCAGGCCGGCAGGACCTCCCCCCACGATCACCATGTCGTAGAACGGCAGCGCGGCCTTGACCTGGAGTCCAATCCGCTCGGCGATCTGCCGCGTCGTGGGGTCGCGCATCACCGTTCCGTCGGGGAAGAGCACCACCGGGATCGCCGGATCGACGGCAACTCCCTGCTCGAGCGTGGCGGCCAATCGACGTCCCGCCTCGTCGTCGACCGGGTCGAGCCATGCGTACGGGACCTGGTTCCGCGTCAGGAAATCGCGGATCTGGTGCCCGCTCGGCGCCCAGCGCCCGGCCAGCAGCCGCAACCCCTCGAACGGCGGCTGGAAGGTGGCGCTCCAGTCCGACAGGAGGTCGTCCAGGATCGGATAGAGCTTCTCCTCGGGCGGATCCCACGGCTTGAGGATGTAGTGGTCGAGGCGGATCTCGTTGATCGCGCGGATGGCGACGTCGGTATCGGCGTAGGCGGTGAGCAGCACGCGCTTCGCATCGGGCTGGAGCTCGAGCGCTGCTGCCAGAAACTCGGCCCCGGTCATGTGTGGCATTCGCTGGTCGGACACGAAAACCGCGATGGCGCTTCCGCGTTGGGTGAGCTGGCGGACCGCCTCGAGGGCCTCCGCACCGGAATTGGCAGCCACGATCCGGTAGTCCTGCCCGTAGCGGGTGCGCAGATCGCGCTCGACCGCACGCAGGACGGGCAGGTCGTCGTCGACGGTGAGGATGACCGGCTTGCTGGCCATGGGGAGCGCAGTGTACGGCTTGGGCGTGTCCACGGGCGCGCGCATCCGTTGGGTGCGCGCAGCGGTGCGTCGGCATCTGGAATGAACCGATACCATCGCGGCGTGGAGCCAACCGACCGCGCCGACGTCGTCATCATCGGTGGCGCCATCGTCGGCAGCTCAGTCGCGACCTTCCTGGCTCAGCGCCCCGACTGGACCGGCAGGATCGTGGTCATCGAGCGGGACCTCACCTATCGCACCGCCTCCACGACGCTTTCTGCGGCCTCGATCCGGCTGCAGTTCAGCACGCCGCTCAACATCGAGATCAGCCGCTTCGGGGTCGCGCTGATCAAGCATCTCGGCGAGTGGCTGGGCGTGGCGGGACAGCCTGACCCGGAGATCGACTTCGTCGAGGGCGGCTATCTCTTCCTGGCAACGCCCGCGGGCCTGCCGATCCTGGAGTCGAACCATGCCATCCAGCGCGCTCACGACGTGCCGGTGGCGCTCCTCTCCCCGCCCGAGCTCGCGGCTCGCTTCCCATGGATGCGGGTCGACGACCTGGCGGCCGGCTCCCTGGGCCTCTCGGACGAGGGCTGGTTCGATGCCTACGCCCTGCTGCAGGCATTTCGCCGCAAGGCACGATCGGTCGGTGTCGAGTACCTGGCCGGCGAGGTGACCGAGGTGGAGCGCGACGGCGACCGGGCCACCGGAGTCCGCCTGACCGATGGTCGTCGGATCGCGGCCGACTGGGTGGTCAACGCCGCCGGACCCCGGGCCGGGCGGGTCGCCGCGATGGCCGGGCTCCATCTGCCGGTCGAGGCGCGCAAACGGATGGTCTTTCACTTTGACTGCCGCACCCGTGTCGAGGGATCCCCGCTGGTCATCGATCCGTCGGGCGTCTACTTCCGCCCGGAAGGGCCCAACTACATCGCCGGCGCCTCACCGCAAGGCGATCAGCCGGACCCCGAGACGCTCGAACTCGACGTTGACCGGACCTGGTTCGAAGAGGTCGTCTGGCCGGGGATGGCGCACCGGGTGCCAGCCTTCGAGGCGATCCGCCTGCTCGACGCGTGGGCCGGCCACTACGAGGTCAACACGCTCGATCACAACGCGGTGATCGGTCCGCACCCGCAGGTGACCAACTTCCTGTTCGCGAACGGCTTCTCGGGGCACGGCCTGCAGCAGGCCCCCGCGGCGGGACGGGCGTTGGCGGAGTGGATCGCCACCGGCGATTACGAGACGCTCGACATGCGGCCACTCGGCTACGAGCGCATCGACCGCAACGAGCCCCTCCGCGAGGTCAACGTCGTCTAGCCCAGGCGCCTCATCGGCACCTGATGTCGTACGGTGCCCCGTCGACGAAGGCAAGTGCCTCCGGGTCCTGCCGGTCGAGCGCGCCAGCGGTGATCTGCGAACTGTCGATGATGACGATCCCCTCAGCGTCGATGCTGACCGCGAACCGATCCATCCCGCGCGCGGCCGGACCCTCCTTGAGCTTCTCGCCGATGACGTTGTAGGTGCTCCCATGGCAGAGGCAGGTGAATCGCTTGAGCTCGTCGCACAGCGGGGGCACCTGGCAGCCAAGGTGTGGACACTTGCGCCACAGAGCCAGCAGCTGACCCGCGGTCGGGTTCGGGACCGATGTCTCCTGCCCCAGCGCCAACTGCTTCGCGGCAGGCACATTGACAAGGAACGACCGCGCGGCCCCGACCGCGAACGGCCACCCGTTCGCGAAGGACGGCTGCTTCTCCAGAATCTCTTCGATGGTCCCGACGCGGAACCTGGAGCCGATGCCGCCCCGGATCTGCGGCCAGAGGAACGCCAGCGTGCCACCCAGGAACTCGATCGAGAGCAGCGCTGCGCCGAGGCCCAGCGCCCGGCGCATGAAGTTCCGTCGGCTGAGCTCCCTGATGGGCGGCCCGGTGACCTGACCGTACGACGCCTGAACCGGAGGGGGGGTTGGCATCTGGGGCATCGGCGCCCCGGCGGCAGTCGCAAGAACGCGGCGTGGCACCGCCATCTGTGGATGGAAGCGCGCGTCGAGTGCGCCGCCGACGAGGTCCAGCAGGTCGCGCCAGCCCGGCCGCCGATCCATGACCAGCGAGCGCATCTCGGGCCCGTAGCGCAGACGCCAGGCGCGGGGGTACGCGCGCAGGACGAGTCGGGTGGCAGTGGCGGGTGCCTGCATCGGTCTGTCGGTTCAGCCGGCGGTCGGGCCGTGGCTGCGGGTGATGAGGGTCCCCATCGTTCCTCTCTTCGGAAAGGCGGCCGTGTGAGGGTGCGGGTGCGTCGGGAGCGTTAGCCGGGTGAACCGTCCAGGCGGGCTAGTCCGACCGATGCGAAGTGGCGGATCTCGTTCAGCTGCGACTCGAGCGACTGTTCCCCGGCTGTGGTGAGTCGGTACGGACGTCGTCGCTCGTCCTCGGGGAGCGGCTCGATGAGTCCGCGTCGCTCGAGGCGGGCCAAGACGGCATAGAGCGTGCCGGGGCCGATAACCGCGCCGCTGAACGAGGCGATGTCGCCCATGATCGCGTAGCCATGCTTGGCTCCCGACGCCAGGCTGGTCAGCACCAGCAGCGCAGGTTCGGCAAGTCTGCCGAGGTCTCTGGCCAGTTCATCGGTCATCGGCGGTCCTCGCTCGGTCTCCGCTATAGCGTGATCCGATATAGCGGTCGCCGAACTATGCCGCTCGATGCGGCAGTCTGTCAAGGGCTACGTCCACTCGTTGCAGCGGGCGTAGGATGCATCGATGGACCGGCCCCGCATCGTTCTCACCGTGGCGGATCCAACGCGTGCCGCAGATGCCGACCTGGCACGCATGAAGAATGGGCGCTACGTCGAGGCGCTGGAACGCGCCGGAGCGATCCCGGTGCCGCTCGACGAGGGCGCCCCCGTCGAGATCCGCCGCGCGGCGTTCAGTGCCATGGACGGACTCCTGTTGACCGGTGGCGCTGATCTCGATCCGGCCCGCTACGGCGAGCCGCTCGACGGCAGCCGAGGCATCGAGGTCGGTCGAGACGCCCTCGAGGAAGAGGCGTACCGAGCCGCAAGGGACGCGGACGTGCCGGTGCTTGGCGTCTGCCGCGGAATGCAGATGCTCAACGTCCTGTCCGGAGGGTCGCTCGTGCAGCACCTCGAGGGTCATGAGGGCCTGCCCTACCCGTCTCCACAGGTGACCCGCCATCCGCTCGGGCTGGTGCCCGGAACGCGGTTCGCCATGATCGTTGGCGAGCCCGACGGCATGGAGGTCAACAGCTACCACCACCAGGCGGTGACCCCGGATCGCGTGGCTCCGGGCCTCCGAATCGCCGCGACCGCCCGGCATGCAGAGGTGGGATTGTTGGTTGAAGCCCTGGAGTCGGGTGATCCCGATCGCTGGCTGATCGGCGTGCAGTGCCACCCCGAGCGCACCGAATCCTCGCCCGCGGTGCTCGAGCGGCTCTGGTCGGCATTCGCGGCCGCGTGCAGCCAGCATCGAGTGCGCGGCCGAGCACCGTAGTCCTACCGTAGTGCCGGCGTCGTAGGCTGCGCGCATGTCATCGAACCGATCGTTGCTCGCCATCGTTGCCGGCATCCTCGCGCTCGTGGCCGTGACCGTCGTGGTCGTGCTGGTCGCCGGCGATCCCAAGCCGCAGGAATTCCCGCCCGACTCCGCCGAGGCCGCCGTGCAGGGCTATCTCGGCGCCTGGAACGAGCGTGACATCCCGACCGCATATGCCTTCCTCAGCGAACGCGTGCGGGCGTCGACCTCCCTCGAGGACTACCAGCGCGCCGCCGATGAGTTCCTGACCTATGGCATGCCTCCCAACGGTCCGGATCGGCGGATCTCCATCGGCGATGCCTCGTCCGAAGGGGATCGGACCGTGGTGCCGGTGACCGTGGAGGAGCTGTACGGCGACGGCCTGAATCAGAACGTGAGCCGCTCGACGCGGTTCCTGCCGATGGTTCGTGACGCCGGCGGCTGGCGGATCGACGAGACGCTCGTCTGGCTCGACCCGACCTACATCGAACATCCAAAGTAGGAGTACTCCAATGCAGACCGTGCGGCGCCTGTACGTCTACCTGCTGAGCGGGATCACCCTCGGCTTTCTGATCTACGGACTGATCACGCTCGTGGAAGTCGCGCTCAGCGCACTCGGCGTGGGCGGAGGCGGCATCGGCGGGCGACTCGAACAGCTGAGCCTGGCGGCCGCTCTCATCGGCGTCGGCCTCCCCGTGTGGGCCATCCACTGGTGGTTCGCCGAGCGCGGCCTGGACCCTGCTCGGCCGAACGCGGAGGAGGAGCGCCGCTCTACCGTCCGGGCGCTCTACGTGACCGTGGTCATGATCGTGCTGCTCAGCGTCGGCGCATTCGCTGCCCGCGACCTCGTCCGCGAGTTCGCGCTGGGCTTCCTGCCGCGGCCGCAGGACGACTTCTACGGCTACTCCTCCGCAACCACCGCCCGTTCCCTCGCAACGCTGGTGGTCACCGCCGCGGCGTGGGGATACCACGTGGCCATCCGCCGGCGCGACCTGGCACGGGGACCACTTGAGGGCGCGGCAGCCTGGTTGCCACGGCTATACGTCTACGGCGCGACGCTCACCGGCCTGATGATCACCCTGCAGGCCTTTGGCGACCTTGCCCGCTACGCCGGCGAGACGCTCTGGCCCGTCTCCGGCACCGACTACACCGGCGACTACCGCTCCTACGCATTCGCCGAATCGCTCAGCCTCCTCGCGGTCTGGACGATCGGCTGGATCGGACACTGGTGGTACGCAGGGAGGCTGCTCATTGCCGCCGGCTGGCGCGCAAGCAGCGAGCGTGCAGCTCGACTGCGGCTCGCCTTCTTCGTCTCGGTCATCCTGGCCGGTGCCTTCTCGGTGATCCGCCTCACCGCCGAGGCAGTCCGCGCCGTCCTGATCCCCGTCCTCGATGCCACCGACGCCATCGGCGGCAACCTTGGCGAGACCGATCTCGTGCGCGCGGTGGCGGTCGCGCTGGTGAGTGCGGTCCCGTGGGCGGTCGCCTGGTGGCTCCACCAGCGCTGGATGCACGAAGAGGCGCTCGCGGCTGACGATCCGTCTCGCGAGGCCGTGGCCACCCGCCTCGACCTGCATGCAGTTGCACTGGTCGGGCTGGCGTTCGCGGCGGTCGGCACCGGCTGGCTCGTCGGTCTGCTGATCGACATCGCAATGGGTGGACCCCGGACGCTCGGAGGATCAGGCTTCTGGCGGGCCGAGCTGGCCAACTTCGTCCCGTACACGCTCATCGGGCTCGCAGTCTGGGTCTGGCGGTGGTGGCCGATCCAGGCACGCCACCAGGCCGATCCACCGGCCGAGGCGGCCTCGACCATCCGCCGCAGCTTCCTGCTGGTCATCCTCGCGGCGAGCGTCATCACCAGCCTTGGCAGCCTGGCGTACGTGCTCTACCGGCTCTTCGGCAGCCTCCTCGGAGCCAACATCGGTGGCGGCATCCTCGAGCTGTCGATGCCGCTCGGAGCCCTGGTGGCGGCCGGCGCCGTTGCGCTGTACCACGGACTTGCCCTGCGTCGCGACCTGGCGCTGCGTGCCGCGAGCGAGGCGGAGCAGTCTGCCACGCCGGTAGAGGAGCGCTCGCGACGCTCGCTGGTCCTGCTCGGGCCCCCGGACGGTGACAGCGATGCCGCCCTGGGCGCTCTGCGCGAGGCGCTGCCTCCGGGATTCACGCTCGACGAGTGAGTGCGGAAGCGCCGAGTTAGCCGGCCTCTCCGCGCATCACCGCGGCAATCCGGCCGAGCAGCCAGCGGGCGGTGCCGCGTGCCGCGACATTGAGCACCAGACGGTCGGCCACCAGGCCGATCTCGCCGCCGGGCGGCGCGTAGACGCCGACCAGCTGGAGCTCGCGGTCCGTCCACGTCAGCGTCCCCGCGAAGACCGGGAAGAGCGGCGCCAGCCCGGCGGCGCGCCACGAGATGCCGACGCTCAGCGGGCCGCGGCCACCTCCCCGGAGTGGACCCAGATCCACGTAGGCCGCCTTCCGAAACGCCATCCGCGGCGCGTGCTCGGTGACGCGGAGCTCCAGGTCCAGCAGGTGCCGGTCACGCTCGCCGGCATGCACCGCACCGTAGAGCGCCGCTCCGGCCCACGCGGTCCGTTCGATCCCCAACACCGCGGCCGCGCGCCGACGCGTGACGCCCGCGGGGACGGACACCGCCAGGCGGGCGACGCCGGCGCGATCGTCGTCGTTCGAACTGGGACGGTTCGGCTCCGCCATTGGCTACTCCTGCACGATCAGCGCCGTGACCATGCCGAACATGCCTTCATCGCCGTCGACGTGGGTCAGGACGTGGCAGTGGAAGGCCCAGGCGCCAAGCTCCGAGGCGTCGATCATCACGTCCACCCGCTCCCCCGGCGCGACGAGCACCGTGTCCTCGTACCTCGGGTCGGCGAGCAGGAACCCGTCCTTGGCGATGACCAGCTGCGGGATCCCGTGCAGGTGCATCGGGTGGATCTGGATCCCCTCGTTCATGTACCGCACGCGGACCACGTCACCGAGCTTCGCCACGATCGGCTCGGTGGCCGGGAAGCTCTTGCCGTTCAGGGTGTAGCCCAGCGGACCGTCGTTGAGGACCAGGGTGTAGTCGATGTCGGCCGGGGGGTCGTTCGGGTCGCGGACGACGAACGCCCCGAGCAGGCCGAGCGGAACCTGGCGCTGGGCCATGAAGTGGCTGTGATACATGTTCGACCCGGTGTTGCGGACGGTGAACTCGTAGGTGAAACTCTCTCCGGGCATGACTGCGGGCTGGTTGATCACCGGCACCCCATCCATGGCGTTCGGGACGATGAGGCCGTGGAAGTGGATCGTGGTCGGGGCCGGCAACTCGTTGTGCAGCACGATCCGGACCTTGTCGCCCAGCTCGGCACGCAGCCCGGGACCGGGGACCATTCCGTTGTAGCCCCAGGCCTCGACGAACTTGCCCGCCTCCACCTCCCAGGTGAAGACCGAAGCGGTCAACTCCCACTGCTTGGTGCCATCCTCGAGGACGGTCGGCTCGAGCACGACGCCACCCTTGCCTGCAGTCTCGGCCGGGAACTGCGCGGTCCGCGCCGCGTCGTGGTCGCGCATCTCCTCGGCGGTCATCGTGTGCGAAGGGGCGGGCGTGCTCCCCTCGCCGATGACGACACTGCCCCGCATCCCCACGTCGGAGTGACCGGGCACCGAACATATGAAGGTCAGTCCGCCGGCCGGGACAGTGACCGTGCCGGTCGCGGTCTCGTGTCCATTGGCAGCCACCGTGGTTCCGTCGGCAAAGGTGACATCGTGCGGAATCCCCCCGTCATTCACGAACCTGAGCGTATAGGTACCGGCGGCCGCGACGGTCAGGTTGGCGGGCTCGAAGCCCAGGTCGAAGGCGTGGATCTCGATGGTTCCGATCGGCCCAGACGGCTCGGAGGGGAGTGGACCGACGCTTGGCACCGGGGTTGCGGAAGGGGCGACCCCGAGGACCACCGCGGCCAGGATCAGCGTGCCCATGAACAGGGCGCCGGTCAGGGCGAATGCGGCAAAGTAGGCGAGAGTTCGTTGCATGGGGCTGTTGATCTCCTCGGATTGATCGTTGCGCGGGCGGAGCGCGGCCCGGTATGCGGTTCACCAGAGCGTGACCGATGGGGCTTGCCGCACGGGAGGGCCGAATGGCCCGAATCGGGTCGGCCAAACAGGCCGCCTGCCGGAGCGCTAGGGACCGATCGAAGCCCCGAGCAGGAGCGGCATGCCGAGGCGATCCGCGTAGCGCGGGCGCAGCCGATCGATGTCGTACATGGCCGGCACGTCGATGTGGCGGGCGCCCAGCGCCGGATCCGGCAGCGGAGCGTGAGCGTACTTGCCGTCGCGAATGGCCACCATCCGGCCGTGGACCCCGTCGACGAGCAGGTCAACGGCTACGTTGGCGAAGGTGCTCGCCACCATCTGGTCGAGCGCATCGGGGTCGCCGCTGCGCAGGTCGTAGGTGAGGTCCGAATGAACGGTCTCGATTCCCGTGCGCGCCCCCAGTTCCGCGGCCAGCGCCTCGCCGACATCTGCCTTGCGGCGGTGTCCGTAGGCGTCCGCCTCACCCTCCTCCTGGACCGAGGCGCCGGTCCAGATGGCTCCCTCGGAGGCGATCACCAGCGCGTAGCTGCTCGGGTTCGCGGCGCGATCCTCGGTGAGCAGGGTCGCCAGTTGGTCGATGGCGAAGGGCGCCTCGGGGATGACGCAGCGGCTGGACGTGACATATGCTGCGTACCAGGCGCTGTAGCCGCTGTTGCGCCCGAAAATGCGGAAGACACCGATCCGCTCGTGGCTGCCCAGCGTGGTTCGTTGCCGGTTGATCAGTTCCTTGGCGCGCGTGATGGCCGTCGAAAAGCCGACGCAGTACTCGGTTCCCTGCACATCGTTATCCATCGTCTTGGGGATTGCGACCAGAGGCACCCCCTCGCGGCCAAGACGATCGGCGTATCCCAGCGTGTCGTCGCCACCGATGGCTACCAGGTGGGTCAGGCCCAGGTGAGCGATATTGTCGAGCACCACCGGCGTCAGGTCGTATCGGTCCTCATCGGTCTGCATGGCTGCCAGGCGATCCGCCGACAGGTGTTCCGGCAGGTTGTCGGCCTTCATCCGCGCCGGGTTGGTGCGCGACGAGTGGAGCACCGTTCCGCCGGTCCGATCGATGGTCCGGGTGTTGCGCCGGTCGAGCGGCCAGGTGGAGTAGCTGTCGAGCGCGGGGCCCTGCTGCAGGTGGGTGAGCCCCTTCCAGCCGCGCCGGATGCCGAGCACCTCCCAGCCGAGCTCGGTGGAGCGGTAGACGACGCTCTTGATGATGGAGTTAAGCCCCGGCACATCTCCGCCGCCGGTCAGGATGCCGAGTCGTGTCATGTCCACATGATGCCGCGCTCCGGCAGGCTCTGCTCGTCGTCGCCGCCAAGCCGAGGGCAGGTTGTAAAGATGGCCGTCTTCCGTCAAACTATGGGACCCCGTCTGCGGTCCGCGCGACCGCCCAGCCCAGGATGGACATGACAGCGACCACGAACGAACGACGCTACGTGACCTGGCGTCTGCCCGACCGGCAGTTCTCCAAGGTTCACCTCGCCCGCGACACCGAGCAGACCCTCTGCGGACGAACCCTGCCTCGCGCCACCGGCGCCCCACAGCCGCCGATCCCCGATGTGTCGATGTGCCAGGAGTGCGCCGCGTCGGAGGCCTGACCGGCCGCCCGTCGCGCGGGCGAGCCGATGTGCGGCCGATTCGCCCAGCCCCGCTCCTCTGAGGAGCTGGCACGCATCTTCCACGCGCGTCCCGCGGCCGAGCTGCCCGAGGCGCAGTTCAACGTTGCGCCCACCGACCAGGTGGCCGCTGTCGTGGAGCAGCACGGGGAGCGCGTCGTGGATGCATTCCGGTGGGGCCTGGTGCCCTTCTATGCCAAGAGCGTCAAGGATGGTGGGAGGCTGATCAACGCCCGGTCGGAGACGGCCGAGACCTCGCCCGCCTTCAGAACCTCCTTCCGCCGACATCGATGCATCGTCCCCGCCGAAGCCTTCTACGAATGGCGCCGCCACCGGGACCCCGTCACGGGGCGGACCGTGCGCTCCGAGCCGTTCGCGATCCGGCGCGATGATGGCGAGCCGCTCGCCCTGGCCGGGCTGTGGGCCGTGTGGCGTGACCCCGAGACGGCGCAGCGGCTGTACACCTGCTCCATCCTCACGACCGATGCCAATGAGCTGGTGGCGCGGGTGCACGATCGGATGCCCGTCATCCTCGACGCCGCCGACTGGGACGCCTGGTTGGCGGAGACAACGCCCGCCGAGGAGCTCCGTCCTCTCCTCCGACCGGCGCCGATGGAACTCCTGACCGCCTACGCCGTCTCGCCGGCGGTGAACAACGTGCGCAACGAAGGGCCGGAGCTGCTCGACCCGCTCACCCGCTGGGCCGACGGCCTGTGATCCTGGCCGTGCCGCGGGACGCGGTGGTGATCCTGGTTGGCCCGAGCGGGGCCGGCAAGACGACCTTCGCGGCCCGGCACTTCGCGGAAACCGAGGTCCTCTCCTCCGACGGCATGCGGGCGCTGGTGGCTGACGATCCGAACGACCAGTCGGCGACCGATGCCGCATTCGAGCTGCTCCACGCGGCCCTGGGCCTGCGGCTCGCCCGCGGGCGGCTCACCGTGGTGGATGCCACCAACGTCGATGCATGGGCCCGCGGGCGGCTCCTCGCGGTGGCGCGGCGGCATGACCGGCCGGCGGCGGCGATCGTCTTCGACCTGCCGCTGGATCTCTGCCTCCGCCGAAATGCCGAGCGCGCGGACCGCCAGGTGCCTCCTGCCGCCGTCCGGCGGCAGCACGCCAAGATGCGCGGCTCGCTCGCCTCGCTGGCGAAGGAGGGCATCGGATCGATCGCGGTGCTCTCCACGCCCGACGCGGTAGATTCGCTGCACGTGGATCGGCGCCGAGCCTAGAGCTCCGCCGTGGTCGCGATCGCAACGTCGCGCTCGTAGTGCGTGTCGCGCGCGCAGTCGCGGGCCAGGATCACGTGCATCAACGTCGGCTTCCACGTTCCAATCGCAGCGGAGCTAACGCAGGCAACGAAATGTCCCGAAGGAACTGCCCCGACGCCGCGGTGCGAGACCGCCACGCCGGTACCGGAACCCTTGATGCAATCTCATGATCCGGTATTGCTGCCCCTTCGGGACAACCAGAGAATAGCGGTGGGCCACAGGGCCAGGCAATCCCGTTTATCCCCGACTTTTTCGACCTGGTGGCGGATTATCCACAGTCGATCCCCGACAACCGCGCGACGATGCCCCGCCTGGGGTGCTGGCGGGGCATCGGGCGTCACCGTGGCGGGCCGGCCGACCCGATTCATGCGACACCAGTGCTACCCTCCGCGGCCGCGGAGTGTTCACGCAGCACGCAGGAGCACCATGGCCGGCGGTCTGTGGGGCGCGTGGCGGAAGCCACCGCCCGAGTTCGAAGCGCGTTTCCGCGAGGCCGTCGCGGCGCTTCCGGGGGCCGAGGTTGGGAAGATGTTCGGCTACCCCGCCGCCTTCGCAAACGGGCACCTGACCATCCGCGTCACGGTGGAACGGCAGTGGGGGGGGGGGGGGCCCCCCC
>JBBEBK010000126.1:0-15209 GCA_040882375.1 Chloroflexota bacterium | reverse complement strand
AGGGGACGGTCCCGGATGCCGGCGTGCTGGGTATCGCAGGCGGCTTCACCGTCTCGGCGCTGGTGGATGCCTTTCCGCCGGCTCTACGCGGGCACCTGACCGTCGTCCCGCTGGTCGGCGGGTTCGACCCCGGAGCGCCGCATCTCGACATCAACGAGGTGACCCGCCGGGCAGCTGAGCGGCTCGGCGCCCACTATCTGGTGCTCCATGCGCCAGCGCGGGTCGACTCTCCAGCGGTGCGGGATGCGCTCATGCGCGAGAGCAGCATCCTGGCCACCACCGAGTACTGGTCCCGACTCTCGCTGGCGATCATCGGGATCTCTGGGGGTCCGCTCGCGCACCCGGGCTACTGGACGGTGATGGATCGCCTCACGCCCGAGGACCGCGGCAGGCTCCTGGACAACCACGTGGTGGGCGACATCGTCGGTCACCTCTTCACCGAGGACGGGGCCCTGGTGGAGGATCCATCCACCGATCAGACGATCGCGGCGCCGGTCGAGACGCTGCGCCATGCCGCAAGGGTGATCGCGGTGGCCGCCGGTCCGCACAAGGTGGCGGGCATCATCGGTGCCAGCCGCACCGGCCTGTTGGACTCACTGGTGACCGATGAGCCGACCGCGCTGGCCATTCTCGAGCGACTTGCGGCCAGCCCGCGCCGCAGACCCCGCGGGGCGCGGTCCGCTCGGGAGGTCGCCCGCGGCCGGCCTGCAGGATCCTGAGGGCCGCAGAACATGGCCGAGGCGACCATCACCGTCCTCAACCGATCGGGTCTGCACGCGCGACCGGCGGCCACCTTCGTCCGGACCGCGGCCGGCTTCGGGGCAGACGTCCGGCTCTGCAACCTGAGCCGTGACCCCGGTCGTATGGCGTCGGCCAAGAGCATGCTGGCGGTCCTGGGGCTCGGCGTCGGCCACGGCGACGAGATCCGTCTCGAGGCGACCGGCGCGGACGCGGACGATGCGATCGACACCCTGTTGGCTCTCATCGCGGGAGGACTCGGCGAGGGGATGGCCGAGGCGACCGGCGAGTGACGACGCTTCGCGGAGTTGCCGCCGCCCCGGGGATGGCCGCTGCGCCGCCGGCGCTGCTGGAGCCGGCCTCTGCGAGCGGGGCTGCGCGTCTCGCGCTGGATGCGGCGGTCACCGAGGCGTGCCGGCAGCTTGACCGTCTTGCGGCCCGCCTGCGCGACCGCGGCCTGCCCGACGAGTCCGAGATACTGGAGGCGCAGGCGCTGATGGCCGCCGACCCGCAGCTGCTCGAGGCTGCCGGCAGAGGGATCGCCGCAGGCATCGCCGCCGATGACGCGATTCTCGCCGCCGGTGAGGAAGCCGCCGCGGTGCTCGAGGGATTGCCGGACGAGCTGCTCGCGGCGCGCGCCGCGGACGTGCGCGACGTGGCGGCCCGCATCGCTCGCGCGGTGCGCGGCGAGGCGCCGCCGCAACTGAGCCGCCGGTCGATTCTCGTCGCACGGGATCTGACCCCCTCGACGACCGCCGAGCTGGACCAGACCCTGCTCGCCGGGCTTGCCCTCGAAGGCGGTTCGCCGACGGCGCACGCGGCAATCCTGGCGCGCGCACTGGGGATCCCCGCGGTCGTCGGGATCCCGGGGCTGCTCGCCGCGGCAAGCGGCGCAGCCGAGCTGCTGGTCGACGGCAATGCCGGCCTGGTGATGCTCGAACCGGGGGCCGAGGACCGGCAGCGCCTGGCGCATTGGGAGACCGAGTTGCAGGGCCGATTGGATGCCGAGCGCGCACTCCGCGATCGCCCGCTGGCCACCGCTGACGGCCACCGCGTCATGCTGGGTGCCAACATCGGCAGCCCGGACGACGCCTCGCCCGCCCTGCGGGCCGGGGCCGAGGGGGTCGGCCTCTTCCGCACCGAGTTCGTCTTCATGGGGCGCAGGCGGGCGCCCGACGAGCAGACGCAGGTTGTGGCCTACGCACAGGTGCTGCGTGCCTTCGGCGAGCGTCCGGTGGTGATTCGCCTGATGGACATCGGCGGCGACAAGCCGTTGCCCTTCGTCATGCTCGATCCCGAGCCCAACCCGTTCCTGGGGGTCCGCGCCATCCGCCTGGCGGAACGCGATCCGGAGCTGCTCTCAACCCAGCTGCGGGCCATCGTCCGCGCCGCGGCGGAGGCTGGCGTGCCGCGTCCGCCGATCATGGCGCCGATGGTCGCGGACCTGGCCGATGTGCGCCGCGTGCGGGCGCTCCTCGACGAGGCGGTCGCGGCGGTTGGTGCGGCGGTCACGCCGCAGCTGGGAATCATGGTCGAGGTGCCATCTGCGATCGTGGTCGCCGATCAGCTCGCCCGTGAGGTCGCCTTCTTCAGCATCGGCACCAATGACCTGACGCAGTACCTGTTGGCCGCCGACCGCACCAACGCTGCTCTCGCCGGTCGTCAGGACCCGATGCATCCCGCCGTCCTGCGCAGCATAGCCAGCCTGGTCGCGGCGGCCAAGCCCCATGGCGTCCCCGTCGCGGTCTGCGGCGAGATGGGCGGTGATCCTGCCGGCGCGGTGATCCTCACCGGACTGGGCGTCAGCGAGCTCTCCATGGGTCCGGCCTCGTTCGGCGCGGTCAAGCGGGCGCTTGCATCGGTCACGCTGGCGGAGGCACAGGAGCTGGCGAAGCGCTGCCTCGACGCACCGGATGCCGCGACGGCGCGGGCGTGGGTCAACGAGCGGCTGGCGGGTTGATCGGCCCGGCCGCGGCCGGCAGCGCGTAGCGATCCAGCGCCGGCTCGAACTCCGCCGCCAGGCGCTCCGCCGCCTCGACGGTCTGCTCCAGCAGCATCATGGTGGTAACCGGCCCGACGCCGCCCGGGACAGGGGTGATAGCAGCCACTACCGGCCGCACTGACGCGAAATCGACGTCGCCGACGATCCCGTCGGGCGTGGTGTTGATGCCGCAGTCGATGACCACCGCCGAGCGGTTGACCATCTCGGCGCGGACCAGCTGCGGGCTCCCCGCGGCGACCACCAGGATCTCGGCGCGCCGGGCCTCGCGTGCCAGGTTGCGGGTACGGCGGTGGCAGATCACCACGGTTGCGTCGGCGGCCACCAGCAGCGCGGCCACCGGCCGGCCGACCACCGCCGAGCGGCCGACCACCACCGCCCGCCGACCGGCGATCGGGACCTCGTAGTTGCGCAGGATGGCCATCACCGCCAGCGCCGTGGCCGGCACGAAGGTGCGCTCCCCGCGGGCGATGCGCCCCGCGTTGAGTGGCGTCGCCCCGTCCACGTCCTTGGCCGGATCGATCAGGGCGACGACCGCCGATGGGTCGAGATCGGCGGGGAGCGGCTGAGCGACGACGATCCCCGCGATGCTCGGGTCACGGTTGAGGGCACCGATCCGCCCGGCCAGGTCGGTGAGCGCCACGCCGGATGGCGGTGCGACCTCGAACGGCTCGACCCCGACGCTTCGGGCGGCCCGGGTGATACTGCCCGCGTAGACCGCCGATGGGCCACGGTCGTCGAATCGCACGATCGCCAGGCGCGGGGCCGCCCCGGTACGTTCGCGCAGGTCGGCGACGCGATCGGAGAGGTCGCGCCACAGGCGCGAGGCGACCGCCCGCCCGTCGAGGATTCGCCCGCTCACGTCGGCCCCATCCGGGCGTCGACCGCGGACAGCGTGGCCTGCTCACCCGCTGTCGCGAGCGCGTCGAGTCGGCGCATCTCGTCGCCGGCTGAACCGCGCAGCGGCTCGTCCTCGGGAAGGTACGGCAGGTTGATGCGCACGTTGAGCAGCGCTCCGCGCACCGCTGCCGCGGCGAGTTGAGCGGCGACCCCCGCGTCGCTGATCGCGTTGCTGTTGCCGATCGGCGCAATGCGCTCAGCCAGCCCCAGCACCTCGGAGGCGACGGTGGCCGTGTGCAGCGGGACTCGGGCAGCCTCCAGCATTGCCTCGCGCAGCGCCGCGGAGCGTGCCCCGCGCTCCGGGTCGGTCTGCTTCGGCATGCGTCGCGCCGTGACGACCGCCTGGTAGGCGGCGGCATCGGCCTCGGCCAGGTCGAGCAGAACGGCCTGCCGCTCCGCGGCTCCGGCACCGATCTCGCGGAGCGCGGCGTCGTGCGCCGCGTGCTCAGGGCGCCCAACGCTCAGCTCGACGACCATCGAGACGAGGGCCGCGCCCATGGCACCCGCGATGGCTGCCGCACTACCGCCGCCGGGCACCGGCTCGTGGCTGGCCAACCGGTCGGCGAGGTCGCGCAGGGGGAGATCGGTGAGTCGGACTGGGTCGCCCATCGGCTCGGGCCTCGTGCGGTTCGCGAAGCGTCCCGCGCCGCCCCGGCGGGTCGCCTCGCGGTCGATTGTAGGGGCTAGACTTCCGGCTGCATGAGCGAGGCTGCCTGGCGGATCGTCCTGATCACCACCGTTCCGCCGGTGGCCGACGCGATGGTGCCCGTCCTGCGCGAGCTGGGCCACGAGCCGGTCGCCATCCTCAGCGCCCGCCGTGCGCAGCCCGCGGCGGCCGGGCGCTTGCCGATCGGCGACGAGACCGCGCCGGGCGGGCTGGATCTCCTGATCGCCCGCGACAAGTGGTCGGTCGAACCGATGCTGCGCGCCTGCCGGCCCGACCTGGTGCTGTGCTGGGGCTTCCCGTGGCGCATTCCGCTCGCCGCCCTGCAGGTACCGTCGCTCGGTTCGGTGAACTGCCATCCAGCGCTGCTGCCGCGCCACCGCGGCCCGATCCCGCTCTCGTGGGCCTTCCGCGACGGCGACGGCCAGTTCGGCGTGACCTGGCACCGCATGGACGCCGAGCTTGACACCGGGGCGATCCTGGCCCAGGCACCGGTGCCGATGTATGACGACGACTACGCGATCGAGCAGGTCGGACCGCGCATCGGTGCCGCGGCGATCGCGCTGCTACCCGAGGTCCTGGCGCGCCTTGCTGCCGGCGACCCCGGTGATCCGCAGTCGGCCGAGGGGGTGACCTGGGCCGGGCACCTCGGCGCGGACTACGCCGCGGTCGATTGGTCGCAGCCGGCTCGGCGCGTCCACGACCAGGTGCGCGCCTGGGCGTTCACCTTCGGCCTTTCCAAGGTGGTCGGCCCGATCGCCGAGCTCGACGGACAGCACGTTCGGCTGTTGCGAACTTCCCTTGGCGACCCGGGCGGCGACGCGCGCCGCGTCGAGTGTGGCGACGGGCCGATCTGGGTCGTGGAGTATGAGCCGGCGGGCTAGGCCGCCAGGTCGAGCGCCTCGACGAACCAGCGCCGCCCACGCGGGTCGTAGACCAGGGTCGCCTGCCCGCCGCTGCTTTCGACCAGGAACGTCACCCGGGGACCGCGTTCGGCGGGATACGCGGCGGTCTCGTCGCGCACCGCGTCAACTGCGGTGACCCTCAGCTCGCGACCGGCGACGCGCACGGCCGCGGGGCGCGCACGCTTGCGATCCCAGCGCACCTGCGCCCGGGTCGGGGTGATGGGGGTGAGTGCCATGGCGTCCATTGCTCCTTGCGCTTCCACCTGCCGCGGCACCGAACAGGCGTTCGAGTAGAGGGCGATACTACGAACATCTGTTCTAGATGTCAATACCCCGCCGAGCCACGTCGCATCAGTCGTCGTCTGGGGGCGCTTCTGGACGCTCGCCGAAGTCGAATCGGCGTCGATCGCCATGGCCGATCAGTCTTGCCCGGGTGATGGCGCGCTCCCCGAACCGCTTTCGGACGGCGTCGATGCTGCGCGTCAGCCGATCCTTGCGTTCGGCGCCATCAAAAAGCGTCAGCTGCTGAGCATCGGCCAGGTTGATGGCGGTCAGGCCGATCAGGCGCACCGCCCGCTCCGCGGAGAGCGCCTTGCGAAGCAGACTCACGCCGGCCGCGTGGATCGGTCCTGACTCGCGAGTCTGGCTGGCGAGCGGCATC
Organism: Chloroflexota bacterium; assembly: GCA_040882375.1. GTDB lineage: Bacteria > Chloroflexota > Limnocylindria > QHBO01 > QHBO01 > CF-167. Next base: position 9,342 of record JBBEBK010000126.1, on the reverse strand, counting down.
TGGCGGGTGATCGTCTCGAAGCCCTCGTAGCGCAGCTTCAGCTGCACGGCTCCCGCGGCCAGGTCGTGGTGGCGGAGTCGGCTGGCGACCGATTCGGCCAGATCGAGCAGGGTCGCCTCGAGGCGCGCCGGGTCGCTGACATCGCGATCGAAGGTGAGTTCATGGCCGATGCTCTTGGCCCCCTGGCTGGGCACCACCGGCGAGGGGTCCACGCCGCGCGCGCGCACCGCCAGTTCGGCGCCGTGGCTGCCGAAGCGCCGACGCAGCGTCCCTTCGGGGAGTGCGGCAAGCTGCCCAATGGTGGCTACTCCATAGTCCGCCAGTGCCTGCCGCGCCTGCGGTCCGACGCCCCACAGGCGGCTCACCGGCAGCGGCGCGAGGAAGGCCGCCTCCCCGCCGGGCGGGACGACCACCAGCGCGTCCGGTTTGCGGAGATCCGAGGCGACCTTGGCACACAGCTTGTTCGTCGCCACGCCGACGCTGACCACCAGGCCGACCTCGTCGCCGACGCGCTGCTTGATCGTGCGCGCGATCGTCTCCCCGTCCCCGAATGCCTCTCTGCTGGAGGTCACGTCGAGGAATGCCTCGTCGAGACTCAACGGTTCGACGAGCGGTGTGAAGGAGGCGAAGATCGCCATCACCTGCCGCGACAGGTCTCGGTATCGGTCCGGGCGGCCGGGCAGGAAGACGCCGTCCGGGCAGAGCCGCGCTGCGGTGCGCAGCGGCATGGCCGAGTGCACCCCGAACTTCCGCGCTGCGTACGATGCGGCGCTCACTACGCCGCGCCCGCCCGGGTCTCCGCCGACGATCACCGGCCTGCCGCGCAGCGACGGCTGGTCGAGTTCCTCGACGCTGGCGTAGAAGGCGTCGAGGTCGGCGTGGAGGATGGTGCGCACGGCTGTCACCAGCGTACGGCGGCCGGCGAGGCCGCCATCGGTCTATTGCGAGTGGATCAGGCGAGCTTGCGAATGACGCCGACGACCTTGCCCTGCACCTGGACCTCCGACGCGTAGATCGGCTCCATCTCCGAGTTCGCCGGTTGCAGGCGGATGCGGTCCTTCTCGCGGTAGAAGCGCTTGAGGGTCACGCCGTTGTCCTCGAGCAGGGCAACCACGATGTCGCCGTCGCGGGCGGTCGCCTGCGGTTGCACGACCACGTAATCGCCGTCGTCGATGAGCGCGTCGATCATGCTCTTGCCGCGCACGCGCAGGACGTACGAGTCGTCGCGCGCCTGCAGGGAGCGCGGGACGTCCAGCGTCTCGGTGCCCTCGGCGTACGCCTCGATGGGCCGCCCGGCGGCGATCTCGCCGATAACCGGCAGCGCCAGCAGGTCACGCTCGACCGGCATGCGGAAGGGGGTAACGCGGCCGCGTTCGGCTGAGTCGCGTGGCACCACTCGGGGGCGACTTCCGCTCAGCTCGGCCTCGCCACGCGCGGTCAGGCGCAGCGCCCGAGACGAGCGAGTCCCCCGCTCGAGCAGCCCGTCTCGCTCGAGCGTCGTCAGGTGGTGGTGCACGGCGGAGGGTGACGCGAGGCCCACCACCTCGCCGATCTCACGGACGCTGGGCGGGTAGCCGCGCTCTGCTACGGCGTGGGCGATGCACTCGAGGATCCGCATCCTGCGGGCGGCGTCATGGCTGGTCAAGGTTGACTCCTGGTGCGGCGTGGGCTGCGCACGGTCTGCGGGCTCCACCTTAGCCGAACAAGCGTTCTAATGTCAACCGATGGCGCCGGCCCGCTCTGGTATCATCGCCGCCCATTCGACCCCCGGCCGCGGGGGACCAGCAACAGCGGAGGCCCAGGTGAACTCGTCCGGCCGATGGCGCCACGCGCGCTTGGCGCGCCTCATCTGGAAGCTGCCCACCTATGCGCGCGTCATATGGGGCATGCTCCGAGACCCGCGCACGCCGCTCCCGCTGAAGGGGCTGCTCGGTGCCGCGCTGCTGTACCTCGCGGTACCGATCGACCTGATCCCCGACGTGATCCCGATTCTCGGCCAGGCTGACGACCTGACGGTGATGATGCTCGTGCTCGACCTGTTCATCGCCAACGCGCCGGCCGATGTGCGCGCCGAGCACCTGGCCCGCGCCCACAACGGGACCGCCGACCTCGACCGTGACCTGGCGCGCCTGCGCTCGATCATGGGTCGCCGCTACGACGAGATTCGTGACCGACTGCCCGAGCTGCTCGAGCGCTACGGCGGCCTGCGCGATCCGGCTGCCGTGAAGAACCTGCTCGGGCAGTGGCGAGAACGCCGGGTTCGAGAGGCGCATGCCGGGGAGCCCGGAGGAACGGACCAAGACCGAGAGACTGACCGGACCGGTGCCCGCGCGATGACCGGCGCCGACCTGAACTGAAAGGAACCGTGCAGCCATGAAGGTGATCCTCAAGCACGACGTGAAGGGACTGGGCCACGCCGGCGACGTCCGCGAAGTGAAGGACGGCTACGCCCGCAACTTCCTGTTCCCGACCGGCGCGGCCACCATCGCCGATGCGGGGGCGCTGAAGAACTGGGAGCGGCATCGCGACGAGCGCGAGGAGCGGGAGCATGGGCTGCGCGCCGAGGCCGAGGCGACGGCCGAGCGGCTGCGCGAGATGCAGCTGGAGATCGCGGTCAAGTCCGGCGAGAAGAACCGTCTCTTCGGCTCGGTGACCAACCGCGAGATTGCCGAGCTGATCGCCCGCGAGGGGATCGAGATCGATCGCCACGACATCCACGTCCGCCAGCCGATCAAGACCCTCGGCGAGCACAAGGCGGATGTGCACCTGGCGCCCGGCGTCGACGCTCAGATCACCGTGACGGTCATTCCCGCCGCCTGAACGGGGGGTTCGGGCCGGTCCGGGACAGGCAACGTGTCGCGACCGGCGGTTCCAATGGGCCCGCCATGCCTCGTCCACAGGCTCGTCCACACTTCACGGTGGCTTTTCCCCAGCATCGGTCCCCGGGCGACCGAATCGTCTGGATAACTCCGTTGCGCCGCCGCGGGCGGGGCCATACGGTCACCGGTGACCGATGAGCATCGACAAGCTGGCCCCCCAGGCGGTCGAGGCCGAGCAGAGTGTGCTCGGCTCGATCCTTATCGACCCCGAGGCCATCCTGAAGGTAGCCGAGTTCCTGCGCCCGGCCGACTTCTACCGTCAGCCGCATTCCGACATCTACGAGGCGATGCTGGCGCTGCACGGGCAACGCGAGCCGATCGACCTGGTGACGCTCGCCGACGAGCTGGCGCGCCGCGAGCGACTGGAACCGATCGGCGGCCCGGCCTACCTGGCCAGCGTCATGAACATGGTCCCGACGGCGGTCCACGTCGAGCACTACGGGCGGATCGTCGAGCGCAAGGCGGTGCTCCGCAACCTGATCGGCGCGGCTGGCAAGATCGCCGCGGTCGGCTACGAGGAGGCCAACGACGCGGAGGCCGCGATCGACCGCGCGGAGGGGATCCTCTTCGAGATCAGCCAGCGGCGCACGGTCGGCGGCTTCGAATCGCTGGCCACCCTGCTCGGCCTGGCGTACGACCGGCTCGAGTACCTGCACGAGCACCGCGGCCAGATTCTCGGCGTACCCAGTGGGCTTTCGCAGCTGGACGCACTGCTCGGCGGCTTCCAGCCGTCGGACCTGATCATCCTCGCCGCGCGCCCCAGCGTCGGAAAGACCAGCCTGGCGTTGAACATCGCTCAGCACGCCGCCATCCGCGAGCGCAAGAAGGTCGGCGTCTTCTCGTTGGAGATGAGCCGGGAACAGCTCGCGCTGCGCCTGCTGTCCGCGGAGTCGGGCATCAATCCACGGCCACTCCAGAGCGGGTTCGTCGACGAGACCGACTGGAGCAAGATCGCCCAGGTGATGAACGACATGCACGGCGCACCGATGTGGATCGACGACTCGCCGGTGCTCACCGTGCTCGAGCTGCGCACGAAGGCCCGGCGACTCGAGGCGGAGCAGCACGGTCTCGACCTGCTGATCGTGGATTACCTGCAGCTCATGCAGGGCAGCTTCTCCCAGAAGGAGTCGAACCGGGTCCAGGAGGTGAGCGAGATCAGTCGCGGACTCAAGCAGCTCGCCCGTGAGCTGAAGGTACCGGTGATCGCGCTGTCGCAGCTGTCCCGCGGGGTGGAGCAGCGCGGCAGTGCAGAGCCACGCCTCTCGGACCTGAGGGAGTCAGGGTGTCTCACGGCGGACACTCGATTCCTCCGCGCCGACACCGGGGCCTCGGAGTCGCTCGGAGAGGTCATGGCGCGCGGCGAGCGAAACATTCCTGTCTGGTCGGTCGGAGACGACCTGCGCCTGGTGCGTCGCACGATGACGCATGTGTTCCCAAGCGGCGCGAAGCGGACCTACCGCCTTCGCCTCGCCTCCGGCCGCGAGGTGAAGGCCAGCGGCAACCACCCATTCCTCGCGATCGACGGCTGGGCAGCCCTGGACGATCTGCGCGTGGGATCCAGGGTGGCCGTGCCTCGGCGGGTGAGCGCGCCAGCATCGATCCGCGAGTGGCCGCAATCCGAGATTGTGATGCTGGCGCATCTGATTGGCGATGGGACCGTGGCCCGGCGGCAGCCGATCCACTACACCAGCGCTGACGAGGAGAACCTGCGTGCGGTTGCCGCCGCCGCCGCTCACTTCGGAGTCACGCCCCGGCGGGTGGCCCAGGGCAACTGGACTCACCTCTACCTTCCATCCCCGATTCGCCTGGCGCGTGGCCGGCATAACCCCATCGCCGCGTGGCTGACCGACCTTGGCATCTATGGCAAGCGAGCGCATGACAAGTTCCTGCCCGCCTCGGTGTTCAGCCTGCCGGTCGCGCAGGTGCGCCTCTTCCTGCGTCACCTCTGGGCGACCGATGGATCGGTGACCATCGCGCGCAACGGCGCCGTTAGGATCTACTACGCCACGACGAGCCGACGACTGGCCGAGGATGTGCAGGCCCTGCTGCTGCGGGTCGACCTGCGCGCGCGGCTGCGCACCGTGCCGCCAACACGTGGTCGCATCGGCTATACCGTGGATGTGTCCGGGGCCTCCGATCAGATGCGGTTCCTGGAGGGGATCGGCGTTCATGGGTCGCGGGCAGCGAACTGCGGGCTCGCCCTCGCCCGCTTGGTCGGTGTCGCCTCGAACCCAAACGTCGATACCATTCCGCTGCAGGTGTGGCGGTCGGTCCGCCTGGCGACGAGCGGCCACGGCCTGTCCGAGCGGGCCCTGCAGTCGGCAGTCGGCTCCCATTACGCGGGCAGTTCCTTCTACGACCACGCGCCGAGTCGTCCACGGCTGGCGAAGCTGGCAGATGTGCTGGAGGACCCGAACCTGCAGGACCTGGCTACCGGCGACCTCTTCTGGGATCGGGTGGTCGCAATCGAGCCACTCGGGGAGGAGATGGTCTATGACGCCACGGTGCTCGGGACGCACAATTTCATCGCGGACGGCATCGTTGTCCACAATTCGATCGAGCAAGATGCCGACGTGGTGATCTTCCTGTACCGCGACGGGGAGGGCACGCCCGAAAGCGACGTGGAGCTGATCAAGGCCAAGATTGCAAAGCACCGCAACGGACCGATCGGCGAGGTCCCGCTCCAGTTCCGTAAGGCGAACACGCGCTTCTACACCGTGGCCGCACGTGAGACCGAGGCGGTCGCCTACTAGCGCGCCGATCGGCCGACATCCGACCGGTCTTTCACTCTAGGCACGCCGTTGACCCGTGTGTATAGTCGGGCGCTGAACGTCCGGTCCACTGCTCCGCCCGAGTCCGACCGATCCGACAGCCGCGATCAGCCCAGGCCCGAGGGAACAGCTCCGTCCATGTCCGGGCCGGTCGTGCGTTGGAGGGAGGTCAGGGTAGGGTGTACGCGGACAAGACGATCAGTTGCCGCGACTGCGGCATGGACTTCGTGTTCTCTGCCGGCGAACAGCAGTTCTACGCCGAGAAGGGCCTGGTCAACGAGCCGCAGCGCTGCCAGAGTTGTCGCTCGGTGGCGAAGCAGAACCGGGCCCTGGGGATCAGCTCCGGCGGTGGCTCGGGCCAGCGCGAGATGCACGCTGCCGTGTGCGCGGAGTGCGGTGGGCAGGCACTGGTGCCATTCCTGCCGCGCAACGACCGCCCCGTCTATTGCAGCAGCTGCTTCGACAAGGTGCGCGAAATCCGTACCTGATCCCGCATGGCCCGGCGACCGATGAAGCGCCGCCCGCGGGCGGCGCTTCGGGTGTTCCGGAGCGGTAGGATTGCTCGGCCCACCCCGCAACCTGAGGTCCGTCGCATCCATGTCCGTGATCGCCGTGGTCGGCGCCCAATGGGGCGATGAGGGGAAGGGACGGGTCGTTGACTACCTGGCCGTCGATGCAGATCTGGTGGTGCGCTACGGGGGCGGCAACAACGCCGGGCATACGGTGGTCAACCGGCACGGCCACTTCAAGCTGCACCTGATCCCGTCGGGGATCTTCTACCCGGAGACCCGCAATCTCCTCGGCAACGGAGTGGTGATCCACCCGCCGGCCCTGGTCCGCGAACTCGACGGGCTGGCCGCGGCCGGCTTCGACTGCGCCAACCTGTTCATCAGCGACCGGGCACACCTGGTGATGCCGTACCACATCCTGCTCGACCAGCTCGAGGAGCGTGAGCGCGGCTCGGCCAAGCTCGGGACGACCAGCCGCGGCATCGGGCCGGCCTACGTGGACAAGGTTGCGCGCCGCGGCATCCGGGTGATCGACCTGATGGAGCCCGATCTGTTCCGCGAGCGGCTGACGGCTGCCCTCCGTCGCGCGAGGCGACTCGTGTCGGGCTACTTCGCCGCCGGCGGCGAGGGGGACGAGATGCGCGAGACGATCGAGGAGGCCACCGACGAGGCCAACATTGCCGCGGAGTACCTGGCGGCCGGAGAACGGCTGGCCGACCATGTCGTCGACGGGCACGCCATGGTCGACGCGGCGCTGATCGCGGGGCAGCGGATCCTGCTGGAGGGGCAGCTCGGCACCATGCGCGATATCGACTGGGGCATCTATCCCTACGTGACCAGCTCGAACCCGATCCCCGGCGGCGCGTCGATCGGCGCGGGGCTGCCGGCGGTGGCGATCGACCAGGTGCTCGGCGTGGCCAAGGCGTACACCACCGCGGTGGGTGCCGGGCCCCTGCCGACCGAACTGCTCGACGCCGACGGCGAACTGCTGCGCGAACGCGGCGTGGAGTACGGGACCTCGACCGGGCGACCACGCCGCTGCGGCTGGTATGACGCCGTGGCGGTCAACTTCAGCGTCCGGCTGGCCGGCTACTCGAGCATCGTCCTGACCAAGCTCGACGTCCTCGACGGATTCGAACGCCTGCGCATCTGCGTCGGCTACCGGGATCCGCTGACCGGGGCCGAATGGCGGACCGTGCCCGCATCGACATCGGTCTACGAGCGGCTCGAGCCGGTCTACCATGACCTTCCCGGCTGGCAGACCGATACGACCGCGTGTCGGGAATGGGACGACCTCCCGCCCGCCGCGCGGACCTACGTCGATCGCCTGGAGGAGCTGGCCGGGGTGCGCATCTCGCTGGTCAGCGTCGGGCCGGAGCGCGACCAGATGATCGTTCGGGGCCCGAGCGCGACGCGCGGGGCGACAGCCCACGCGCCGTGAAGCGTCCGGACATGCGGCTTGCCGCGGCTCTGGTCGGCGGCCTCGCGATCGTGCTCTCGGCGTGTGCCGCGCCCACGGGCTCCCGTGGCGGACTCGAGCGGTGGGACCGCGACGGTGTGCGGTTCGAGGTTCCGGCCGGGTGGGAGCTGCTCGCCTCGACGGCCGCGGCCTCGGGCGGCTCGCGGCGCCTCCTCTACCTGGCCACCCAGCCGATGCGCGACGACTGCACCACCGCTGCCTACGCGCAGACCTGCAGCCTCCCGATCGACCAGCTGGAGCCCGGCGGCGTCCTGATCTGGTGGCACACCACCACCTGCGCAGGCCCGGCCTGCGCGCTCCCTGATGGCGATCTCACGCAGATTGGCGGCCGCGAGGCAACCGCAGTTCCGCCCGCCGAAGGCTGCGGACAGATCGCCCAGACCGATGCCTCCGCCTACCTCGTTGCGGTCTCGCCCCAGCGGCTCGACACGATCGTGGTCTGCTCACGCGACGCGTCGGCAGCCACGCTCGGGGAGCTGCGAGCATTTCTCGACGCGGTGGAGTGGCGTACCCCGTAGCGGTCCGGGCGACGGTCAGCCGGGGGGGAGCGCGCTCGCGAGTACCCGCTCCAGGAAGTCGTTGAGCCACCGGCCGTAGTCGTCGGGACAGGTCTCATCGAGCCGTCCGTGGTCGGCACCCTCGCAGACCCGCAGTTCCAGCTCCACCCCCGCGGCCGCTGTCGCCGCGGCCATCCGGTCGGCACTGCTCGGCGGCACGTCACGGTCCGAGCCGCCCTGGAGCAGAAGCACCGGGCGCGACCCGAGCCTGATGAGGGCGTCGATCGGGTCGGAGGCGAGCACGTTCTCGCCGGAGCGGATCCACGACCCGAGCGCGATTGGCAGGTAGCCGACCTCACCGAACGGGTACCCCGCGTTGCCGATCCGCGCCACCATGGCGGTGCTCAATCGGTCGTGCGTTGAGTCCAGGATGAGGGCCCCGACCCGCGGATCCTCGGCGACCACATTCACCGCGGTGTGGCCGCCCATCGACTGTCCGAACACGACCAGCTGTGCCGGTTGCTTGACGCCGACCACCCAGTCGAGGATCGCGGCGAGGTCGCCCTGCTCCTGGCTTCCCTGGGTCGTGAGCGTGCCGGTCGACTGGCCGCTGTTGCGAAGGTCAAACATGACCAGGTTATATCGGTCATGCAGGAAGGTGGCGTACTCGAGCATGCCGCTCTTGTTGTCGCCGTAACCGTGGACGATCACCACCGTCGGTCCGTCAGGACCAATCTCCGCGGCGGCCGGAATCCACCATCCCGCGATGCGGATCCCGTCGCTGGCCATCACCTCGCTGCCGGCCGCCTGGCCGGGTGCCGAGCAATGGGCCAGGTCGTCCTCGCGCGTGAGCAGCTCGTCATCGCTGGTGCGGTCGTAGTTGATCGCCTCGTACGCCCAGCCGAGGGTCCCGGGCGTGTAACAGGCGGCGCTTGGGTTCGGCGGGTGGACGAGCTCCTCGGACCCTTGCCAGCCCATGTAGCCGAAGTAGGCGATCGCCACCATCAGCATGAGACCGATGAGGATCCGGATCACGCGGCGGTACATGGGTGCATGGTTGCACGCGTGGACAGCGGCTTGACTGCGGCACGGTCCGACCGATCTGTCGCCGCCGCCGCGGGTCGGGTGCACAGAGTCCGTATACTTCCGGGACCGTCAGCGGAGACGCTCGTTGATCGACCCATCCACCCTGCTCCCCGAAGCCGT
>JBBEBK010000125.1:0-2359 GCA_040882375.1 Chloroflexota bacterium | reverse complement strand
ATCGCGGTGGCGGTCGACAACGGTCTGCTGGTGCCGGTCATCGCCAACGCCGACCAGCTCTCGATCAGCGGCGTGAACCATCGGGTCCAGGACCTGGCGGCCCGCGCCCGCACCAACAAGCTGCGCCTCGACGAGATCCAGGGCGGTACCTTCACCGTCAACAACACCGGCTGGTTCGGATCGGTCTCTTCGATGCCGATCGTGAACAGCCCCGAGGTCGCCATCCTGTCGATGGAGGCGATCGTCAAGCGACCGGTGGTGGTCACCATCGAGGGCGAGGACGTCATCACCATCAGACCGATGATGAACATGACCTGCTCGTTCGACCATCGCGTGCTCGACGGGGCACAGGTCGGCAACTTCCTGGCCGATGTCCGCAAGCGTCTCGAGGGCTGGGACCCCGCCACCCCGCTCGGCTGACCCCGCGGCCTCGCCCGTGCGCACGTCTGCGGCGCCCGTGCGCACGTCTGCGGCGCCCGTGCGCACGTCTGCGGCGTTGGACGGCGGTCGGACGGCGTTGGACGGCGTTGGACGGCGGTCGGGGCGCTCGGGAGTTGGTCATCTTTGCACCTGGGGACCGCCAGGCGGGCAATGCCCGGTAGCGGCCGCCAGGACACCTCCCCGTTGAGCGCGGAGCGAGCTCCTCGTGGCTCAGATGCCGTGGGCGGAAACGCCCATTGCCCGCCTAACGGTCCGCCGATGGCAATCTGACGATATCCACGAGGCATCTCCCCGCCACCGTATCGGCCAGGGGCGGGTGGAGGATTCGCCCGGCTGGGTTGCGGTCTGCCGGGTTCCGCTCGGCCTGGCTTCCGCTCGGCCTGGCTTCCGCTCGGCGGAGTTCCGCCCCACGGATCTAACGATCAAGAATGGGCCGAATCGGTGCCATTTCGGCCCCAAACCGGCCCAATCCGAGCCATTAGTTGCACCCCGCGGGAAATCAGGACACTACCTCACCGATGCTTGGTCGTTGGATCCGCCCGGTGGAACAACGTCCGCGGGGCGAGCCGCACCTGCCTACCCGGCGCGCACGACCCGTGCCAACCACGCATACGGAGCCTCGCCCGTGAACCCCTCGCTTACCGCGAACCGCTGCGGTTCGATGCGCTCCACCGTCCAGCCGTCCTCGAAGGCAGCTCGCAGCTGGGTCAGCAGGACGCGGACTCCGCGGCGAGATCGGTCCACCGCGCACCTCCAGAAGGGGACGGCAATGACGTGGCGCGACTCGGATCTGTCGCCCCGGCCGCCTGTCCGATCGGATGGTTCGTCCCGCTGACCGGCGGGGCAAGAGCCATTCGTCACCATAGGCTCAACCGACCCAGACCGGAGGGCCCAGAGACCGCAACACTCAGCCGTACGACGAGGTCAGCCAGCCCGCCGACTCAGGGCGCCCGCTCCGCCACGGCCGGTATGTCGAGGCCAAGGTGGTGGGCCAGTGCGCGGCGCACCCCGCGTCGCAGTTGCGGATCGGTGACGTAACCGACCGGGGCGCCCCGAATCCGACGCATCGAGATGGTGCGCACCTGGCTGCAGAGGATGACGCCCGGCTTCGTCTGCCCGGCCTCGCCCACCGGAATCGCGACATCGCCGGGGTAGCGCGCCCCGGCACGCGCCGCGGTGAGGGGACAAACCGTCATCAGCCCGGACCGATGATATGGCTCGTACGAGACCACCAGCGCACGCCGCGTGCCCGCCTGCTCGTGGCCCTCCGCCGGGTCAAGTGCCACCACCACGACACCCCAGCGCAAGGGACCGATGCTCAGCCCGGCCACGTCTCGCGATCGGCGCCGGCGAAAGCGTCCTCGATCTCCCGCGCCTCCGCGTCGAACGCCGGGTCGGTCGCCGCGGCCCCCCAGGCGTCCGCCTCGTCGGTGTCGCGCAGCCTGCGGGCGAGCTCGGAGACGGCAAGCTCCACCACTGCGTCCTGGGTGGGTGCGGCGTGGTACTCGTCGGCCAGCTCCCGCACGGCACGCACCGTGGCGGGGGTCAGGTTGTAGGTGCGCTTCTCCTTGGCTGCCACGCGCGCAGCATGATGGGTCCGGATCCGGGTGTCAATCCGGATCCGCTCGTCGACCGCGGACCCCATGAGCGCTGAGCGGCCAGGCCCGATTGCGTGGTCGCGCCCCTCCTCGAGGCACGCAGCGCGAGCTCCGCCACGAGCAGAATCCACCCCACCCCCGCACGAGCCGGCTGAGGAGAAGAGGCCCAGCACGGTGCGGACCCACAGGCGCAGCGACCCGGCAGGGCCGCCAGCGTTGCGCGTCGAACAGCTGGTCGGCAAAGAGCGGCATGGTTTCGCCCCACGGATCTAACGATCAAGGATGGGCCGGAATCGCCCCGTTTCGGCCTGAAACTGGCC
>JBBEBK010000124.1:0-2372 GCA_040882375.1 Chloroflexota bacterium | reverse complement strand
CCAGGCAAGGGATCACGTGCGCCGGTTCCGGCCAACCGAGCTGACGAGCGATCTGGTGGCCCAGCCGCACCTTGACATCGAGGCGACCAAGCAGATCCTGCACGTCGCCGAGACGGGTCTTTGCCTCCACGATCAAGAGTGTTCGTGTCCCGGGATGAAACGCAACCGCGTCACATCGGCCGCGGTCGCCGTACCAGTTGAAGCTCACCTCGACCTCCGATGTCCAGCCTGTCGTCCGGAGCGCCCGAACCACCAGCTCCTGGAGGGCGGCATGGGAGGCGTCCATGAGCCGATCCAGCTGCTCGCCACGCCACCGCAGCTCGACGTGCATGGTCGCTCCCAACGCCGTGGCGACTCGATCGAGCGATGCGATCGTCACGGCCGCGATCGCTCCGGATTCGATGCGCGAGACCATCTGGCGCGAGACATCTGCTCGATCGCCAAGATCGCGCTGCCGCCACGCTTGGCGGCGGCGAAGGAATCGAACGGACCGGCTCACGTTGTGGCGCAGCACCACCTGAATTCTCTTCGCCCACGGTTATCAGCGGCGTATCGCTCCCTTACCGTGGCTGATCAGCACAAGGCCGAACCGAGACGCGCTACCCTCACTGCATGACCAGTCCCGCACGAGCCGATGGGCGCCTCACCGTTGCCCTCGTCTCGGAGGTCTTCTGGCAGCCGGACGGCATCGGCCGGCTCGGCGAGCGGCTCGACCAGTGCGCGGCGCGCGGCGCCGACCTGGCCGTGCTGCCGGAGCTTCCCCTCAATCCGTGGCGCCCCGCCACCAAGAACTCGGTCGACGAGGACGCGGAGCCGATGGATGGCCCCCGGGCGAGCGCGATGGCTGCGGCCGCACGTGCGGCCAACATCGGCCTGGTGGGAGGCTTCATCCACGCCGACCTGGCCACCGGGAGGCGGACCGGCCGGGTCCTTGTCTTCGATCGGTCAGGGGAGCTCGTGACGACCTACGACAAGCTCCACCTGCCGGAGGAGCCGGGCTTCTGGGAGACGAGCCATTACGAGCCCGGGACCGCTGCCCCGCTGCGAATCGACGCGTTCGGGATGGCCGTCGGTGTCCAGGTCTGCAGCGACATCAACCGTCCCGAGGGGTCGCACCTGCTGGGGGCGCAGGGGGCGCAGGCGATCCTGATCCCCCGCGCTTCGGAGGAGAAGACATACCAGCGCTGGAAGATCGTCTTCCGTGCCAACGCCATGACCAGCTGCTGCTACGTCCTGTCGGTGAACCGTCCGGACCCCGAGGAGGGCGTCCTGATTGGGGGCCCGTCAGTTGCAATCGACCCCAACGGCCAGGTGCTGCTGGAGACGACCGACCAGATTGGCATCGTCACGCTCGAGTCGAGCGTCGTCAACGCCGCGCGCACCTCGTATCCGGGCTACCTGCCCGTGCGCGCACGCCTGTACGCCGATGCCTGGACCGAGATCGCCGGTCGCGACGGCGAGCCCGACGCCGATCCGGTGGCCGGCTAGGAGAACGAGAAGCGCCCCTCCGCCAGCAGCTCGACACCGCGGTACACGCGGAGGATGAAGTTGCCGGTCCCCCAGGCATCGATCAGGCCGGCGGCGTCCGCGACCCTGAATCCGGCGACCATCAGGTCGGCCTGCACGGTCAGATCGCTACCCTCGCGCGGCTGGACGACGGTCAGGCCGCCGTCGTCCGCGACACGGATCACTTCCTCCTGGATCACGTTCACGGCGAACGGCTCGATGAGCTGGATCGAGTGCGCGAACGCGACCCCGGCCGAGAAGCTGCTCGTCGCGCCCGTCACCGCGCGCGTGTCCGGGTCGATACCCGTGCCGAAGGTCACGGTGCCGATCAGGGGGACCGCCGAACCGGACGGGGCGGCGCTTTCCACCGAGCTCGGCTCCACCGAAGGGGACGCCGACGCCGAAGCCGATGGGGTGGGGGATGGGGTCTCCGTCGCCACGTTGGGGGCGTCGGGAATGAGGCCGGACAGGAAGAGGCCCAGGACAATGGCCAGCACGATGGCGCCGACCGTGCCACCCATTGAGATGAGCGAGGCCTGATCGGTCGGGATGATGCCGCCCGGGCCGATGCCGGCGGGTCCATCCGGCCGGATCGGCGCGCCGCACGACCGGCACACCTGGGCCCACGATGGGTTGGCGTGGCCGCAGTTGAAGCACTCGACGGTGTCGCCGGTCATCGGGCGAGAGCCTAGCACGCGAACGGCCGCCGGCGGTGAGAACGCCGACGGCCAGGCGGAGGACCCCACAACGGGCCATCCAGGCCGATGCTACCGTCCGGCATGGGGGCGTGTGCAACTGGTGCCGGAGGTGGGAGTCGAACCCACACGAGCTTGCGCTCACCGGATTTTGAGTCCGGCGCGTCTGCC
>JBBEBK010000123.1:0-15371 GCA_040882375.1 Chloroflexota bacterium | reverse complement strand
GCATCACCCGCGGTACGCGTCGGGCCGTCACGGTGACGACGACCGGACCGATGCCCTCTGGAATGCTCTTGCGGCCGCCGGCGCCGACGTGGTCCTGAGCGGGCACGACCACGATTACGAGCGGCTCACCCCGGTGGATGGGGTTCGCTCATTCGTGGTCGGCACCGGTGGACGCAGCCTCTACGAGCTGACTCGTCCCGCCGGTCCGCACACCGAGCTGCGCGTCAACGACTCCTATGGCCTGCTGATGCTCACCCTGCACGACGCGTCGTTCGACTGGCTCTTCGTGCCCGCCCCCGGCAGCACCCTCGTCGACGTGGGGGCGGGTGAGTGTCACTAGACGAGCAGCGGCCGCAACCCGCGACGCGCCGAGGCCTCACGGCGGTACCCGCGTACCCGGTGATTCTCGCGCTGGCCTTCGTCATCGGAGCCTTCTTCGATGCTGACGTGAGCATCCACGCCGCGCTCCGCCCACTACTGCTCGTACTCGTCACGAGTGCCGCTCTGACAACGCTCGCGGTCATGGTTCTCGGGCCAACGCGGGGTCCCATTGTCGTGGCCGCTGGCTTCCTTATCGCTCGCAGTGGTGACCTCCTCCATGTTGCAGCGTCTGTCCTGTTGGTGACGCTCATCGTCGCCGCATGGTTGCTGGCTCGGCGGATCGTGCGCAAAGGCGCACGCCTTCAACACCCCACTTTATCGCTGAATGCGCTCAGCGCCTTCCTGATGCTGGGCGTCGTCATCAGCGCGTTCATGTCAGGCGCGATTTGGCGGATGGACATGAGGCAGGGGCAGTCGTTTGCGAACGACCTGGCCATCGGTTCCAGCTCGTCCCAAGGGCGCCCGGACATGTACTTCATCTTGCTCGACGGCTACCCGCGGGCGGATACGCTGGAGCGGCTATTTGACTACGACAATTCGCCCTTCCTGATCCAGCTTCGTGCTCGCGGCTTTGACGTCGCCGAAGCCAGCAGCTCGAACTACATGTACACCGCCATGACTCTGGCGTCGATGCTGCACATGCAGTACGTGCAGGACCTGCCCCGCCAATCTGTGGCGGGGACACCGTACGGGGTAAGTCTCCGTTCCGACATCAACACGAATCCGGTCTGGACACGATTGCGCTCGCTTGGATATCAGATAGCTGCCAACCAACCTCCATGGGAAAACGTCGCAATGAGAACGGCCGATCTCTTCTGCGGCGACCAGATCAACGACTTCGAGCTGTTCCTGCTGAGGACATCCTTGATCGGACACGTCGTCAACCTGCTTGACCCGTCGTTCGAAGGCGACCAACACCGGGCAATCATCAATCGGGCGTTCGAGTGCCTCGGGCAGGCCAGCGCACCCGCCGCCGCTCCAAGGGCCGTCTTCATCCACGTCGGTGGCCCACATTTGCCGATTGTGTTCACCGGATCTGGTGGACCTGCCGAGCTCGATGTCTTTGGTCACACCGCCCAGGAACTCCCCGTCACCCACGAACGCTTCGTAACTGCCTATACAGCTGAGTTGGAATATCTGAATCGCCGCGTGCTCGATGCGATCGACCAATTGCTTCAACGACCTGACCAACCGATCGTCGTGGTTTGGTCGGACCACGGTTCCGAGTCCAATCTGAACTGGGGTGATGCCGCCATGTCGGATCTTGCGGAACGCTTCAGCAACCTCTTCGCCGCTCTCACTCCGTCACGACCGAACCTGTTCCCATCGGACATCACTCCTGTGAATGTCTTCGCCATGCTGTTCGACGCCTACTTCGGCACCGATCTGCCTGGGCTGACTCCGCGCCACTTCGTGTCCCCGGCAGATGAGAAACTCGACTTCACCGAGGTGCCCGACCCGGACATCCAGCCGTAGACGTGCCTCGCTTTGACCGAACGGCCCCCCGACCCTAGCATCGGATCCGTGAGGCCCCTCCGCGCGACCTTTGACCCGGATCACGAGGGAGCCATCGCCTCGGCCCCGTACCTCCGACATCGGCGAATTCATCGGTCCAGCAGCCATCCACGCCCGCGCGTGCTGCAGCTCCTCGCCACCGGGGGCAACGGCGGGGCGCAGGAGAGCTACTCCGGCCTGCTGCTCCGCCTCGACCGCAGCGCCTACGAGGTCCGCGCCCTCTCGCTCTCGCGCGGCTCCGCCGTGCAACGCCTCCGAAGGCTCGGCCTGGAGGTTGACGTCCTCGAAGAGACCGATGACGACGCGGCGGTCCACGCGCTGGCTGCCTGGCTGCGACGCCACGAGGTGGACCTGCTGCACGCTCACATGTACCGCGCCGAAGTGATCGGGACGCGTGCGGCCATCGCGGCGGAGACGCCGGTGGTGATGGCCACCGTTCACTCGTCTCGCGTCCGGTCGGCCGATGACGTGGCCACGCTGGCCGCGCTGACGCCGGCCATGGACCGGCTGATCGTGCCGTCATCGGCGATCGAGGCCAAGGTGCGCCACGAGGGTCGCGGCGGGGCGGCATTCAGCGTCATTCCCAACGGGGTCGACCTGGCCCGATTCGACCTGCCGCTCGACTCCTGCTCGCTGCGGCGTGAGTTCGGCATCCCGGGAGAGGCGCCACTCTTCGGGGTGGTGGCGCGGCTCGAGCCCGAGAAAGGGCACCGATACCTGGTCGACGCGATGCCGGCCATCCTGCGCGGCGCTCCCGATGCGTGGCTGGTGATCGTCGGCGAGGGTTCCCAGGAGGAGGAGCTCCGCGCCCAGGCCGCCGCAATGCCGCGTGCCGTGGCCGACCGGATCGTGTTCACCGGTCGGCGCGAGGACGTTGCCGCCATCACCGGTGAGCTCGACATTGCCGTCATGCCCTCGCTCCGCGAGGCGCAGGGGATCTCCATCCTGGAGGCGATGGCTCGCCGCCGACCCGTCGTTGCTTCCGCGGTCGGTGGCATCCCCGAGGTCCTGACCGATGGCCTCGACGGCATCCTCGTCCCGCCGGCCGATCCCCCCTCCCTGGCCGCCGCCTGTATCCACCTCGCCTCTTCGCCTGCGCTCCGCGCCCGCATGGGCGAGGCCGGCCGCGCGACGGTCGAGCAGCGCTTCAGCCTGGACGCCATGGTTCGCCGGATCGAGGGCGTCTACGACGGGGAGCTGGTTCGCGCCGGGGCGCTGCCGTGGCTGCGGGTCGGGAGCGTCGGCCAAGCGGTCGGCGTCAGATCCCGGCGCCCGGTGGGCCGCGCGACCCACGAGGTCCCGCCGCTCTAGGCTCCCCGGATCCTCGCTCCCGCGCCCGGCGCGGTGCCGTGGTCGGGTTATTACGTGGAGTGCTACGTCCGCGATTCGGAGCGCCGGACGTCCTCAATCGGATACCGGGCGCACATCCCTAGTACGTGACGTGGTAGTTGAGCAGCATCCCGGCTCACGAGGACCGCGAACGGCGCGGACATAGCATCATGGGTAATAAGGGGGTCCCGCGAGTGGCCTCGCAAGTGGCCTCGCAAGTGGCCTCGCAACGGTCCAGGCGAGCGCAACGCGCCGTCCGAGCTCCCACGAGCAGGGACTACTCCCCGAAGCCGTACTCCCCGATCAGCGGAACGAAGACGACCGGATCCCGGCGGCTGGAGATGAGCTCGGAGCCACGACGCTCCACCACGGTGAGCTGCTGGTGTCGCCGCTCACCGACCGGCATCGCCAACCTGCCCCCGTCTTCGGAGAGCTGCTTCAGCAGCGGCTGCGGCACCGACGGTCCGGCGGCCGTGACGATGACCGCGTCGTACGGCGCCCCGGCGGGCCACCCCTTCGTCCCGTCCCCGACGACCAGGAGCACCGACTCGTACCCCGCGTCGGCCAGCCGCTGTCCCGCCTCCTCGGACAGCTCCGGGTGGCGCTCTACGCTGACCACCTCGGCTCCCAGCTCGGCCAGGATCGCCGCCTGGTAGCCACTCCCGGTGCCGATCTCCAGCACCTTCGCTCCGCGCCAGCCGCCGGGCGGCCGCGCGGCATCGGTCATGAGCGCCACGACGTAGGGCTGCGAGATCGTCTGGCCGGCGGGCAGCGGCAGCGCCTCGTCGGCGTAGGGCGCTGCCGAATCCACGAAACGGTGTCGCGGGACGCTGCGGAAGGCTCGCAGCAGTTCCGGATCGGTCAGGCCGCGTGCCTCGATCTGCTCGGCGACCATGCGCTCCCGGGCGAGCGCGAGCGGCTCTCCGGGCTCGGTCGTGTCCTCGCGACGGTTCCGGAGGCGGCGCCAGATCATCGGTCAATCGGCCGCGATCTGCGGCGGACGAACCGATCAGGCCTGGGCGGGAGTGGCAGCCCGCGTGCGGGTGCGCCCGTTGCCGGGGAGGTCCTCGATGGGGGCATCGGTCTCGGGCGGAAGTGGGCTGGAGTCGAACGCGCCCAGCGTGGCGGCGTCCAGGAGGTCGTTGAGGAGTCGGTCGGCGCGCTCGCGTACCAGGCGCCGGGTTTGTCGACCGGAGCGCGGCGCAAGCAGGACACCGACGGCCAGCCCCATGAAGAAGAAGCGGATTGCGATGCGTACGCGGCTGAACATGGACACAGCCCTCTGTTGGCTTGGGTCAGGCCTGAAGGATAGCACCCGCACCCGAACGACCCCGTTCTGGCCACCCGAGGGCGGGTACCGCGTCGGCTACGGCGAGGTCGACGGACTGACCGATACGGACGCCGTTGGCGTGGCGCTGGGACTGGGGAGGGGCGTCGGCGTCGGGATGAGGCTGCTCGGCAGGCTGGCGAATGAGAGCGCGAAGATCAGGACGAACCCCGCGATCACGATCACCACCCAGGGCCGCGCCAGGACGTCGCTCTTGGGGGGCAGCGATCCGCGGTAGCCGGCCTCGGGCGTGCTGCCGGCCTTCGCGCTCGCCTCGTCGCGCCGCTTCTGGTTGGTCATGCTGCTCCCATCATCCGCGCCACCTGATCGGCGGCCCGGCGAAGGGTAGCAAGTTCTATCGGGCTCCGCGCATGGCCGGCACGAGCAGCCCGCCCACCCCGGCCGCCGCGATCAGTCCGCCGCCGAGCATCAGGACCGCGGCTGCGCCCAGGATTCCCGCCAGCCAACCGGCCATCCCCATCGAGAGTGCCATGGCGCCAAAGGTGAGCGCCTGCCGGCTCGACACGACCCGTCCGAAGAGCCGCTGTGGGGTGCGTTCCTGAAAGAGCGTGATGGTCGGGACGAGGTAGAGCATGTTGGCGGCGCCGATGGCGAAGAAGAAGCCGATCGCCGCAAATGGCGAGGTCGTCAACCCGGCGGCCACCATTGCCAGTCCCAGGCCGATGAAGCCGGCGATCGTCATCGGTCCCTTGGGTAGGTTCGGGGCAAGCCAGCCGATGGCCACGCCGCCCAGGACGCTGCCAAGCCCCAGCGAGGCCATCAGCCAGCCGTAGTTCTCCGGGAAGGGGAGGAACGACTGGTCGAGCACGCGCTCCGCGTAGATCAGCGAGGCGACGATTTCGGCACCGAAGGCCAATTGCGCCACCGTGCTCACCACCGTGTTGGCCAGCAGCTCCGCCTGGTGGGTGAGGAAGTTCCAGCCCTCGGCCATCTCGCGCCAGATGCCGCGCACGCTGAACGGCGCGACCTCGTCGGTGCTGTGCGGCACGGCCATGCCCCAGATGAGCAGGGCGCTGACCAGGTAGGTGGCCGAATCGAGGACGAATGCGGCACCGATGAGGCCGGCCAGCCCCGCCACGATCACCGCCGCGATCGGGTAGCCGAGCAGGTCGGCCAGCGTCTCGTTGACCGACGAGGCGGAGTTGGCGGTGACCAGCCGTTCCTCGTCCACGATGAGCGGCACGACCGCGTTCTTGGCCGGCCGGAAGAGGAGCCCAACGGTGGCCACGGCAAAGGCGACCAGGTAGACGAGACCGATGTGCACCTCGATTACGACGGGTACCAGCAGGACCAGTCCGGCGCGCACCAGGTCGCAGATGATCATGGTGGTGCGCCGGTCCCATCGGTCCACCAGCGCGCCGGCGAGCGGCCCGAGCAGCACGTTCGGTACGGCGGTGGCGGCGAAGACGATCCCGACGTCGAGCGGCGACCCGCGCTGCAGGACCAGGACCCCCAGAGCCACCTGGTGGATCCGGTCGCCGAAGAACGAGACCAGCTGCCCCATCCACAGCAGGCTGAAGTTGCGGTTACGGACCAGCGACAGGTACGGCGACTGTGCGCGTTCGGCCGGTGCCGCCGCGGTTCCGGGCAGCGCTCCGAGTGCGGTGGGAACGGCGATCGCAGCTGCCGCGGCGGTGCTGCCCAGCACCTGCGCCTGTCCGCCGGGGAACGGCCCGGAGCCCGCACTCGCGAAGGGGTCTCCCGGCCCCAGGCCCAGGGTCAGCCCCGCCCGGACGGGAGCGCCCGCGCGGGTCATGGAGTAGACGATCGCCCAGAAGATGCCCGCCGCCAGCAGGCCGTCGCCGACGCTCAGCACGTCGCGGATGACGGGCAGCGGGATGGGGATCACGTCGCCGAAGATGCCGCCACGCCCCACGAAGTCGGCCACGCTGCTGGCGGCGAGGAGGAAGTGGAACGGATCGTTGCCGAGCGCATCGGGCGTGAAACCGGCCGCCGCGAAGGCCGCCTCCCAGATCGGCATCCGGCCCGCGTTGAGTGCGACGGCCAGCGTGTTCAGCCCGATCCCCACCGCGGCGATCTGGAGCCCCGGCACGTGCCAGTTGCCGGACAGCCAGACCAGGATCAGCAGGTATCCCGCGATGAACGCGGCGCCCACCGGGAGGCTTCCCAGCAGATCGTTCTGCCAGCCCAGGACGGCACCGACTCGCAAGGCCAGGGCGATCCCCAGCACCCAGACCCAGCGAAGGCGCAGCTGGGCCAGGCGTGGCAGGCCACCGCCCGCCAGCGCTCCGACGAGGAGCGCCAGGGCGATGACGCTAAGGAACATCGTCAGAGGCGGTTATCGGCCTCGTCGTCGGGGTTCCTTCCTCGGTGGCAGGGGAGTCATCGTCGCTCGGGGCGGGCGCCGAGGCCGGCTCCACAGGCTCGGACGGGGTCATCGGTAT
This sequence comes from Chloroflexota bacterium, assembly GCA_040882375.1. Classification (GTDB taxonomy): domain Bacteria; phylum Chloroflexota; class Limnocylindria; order QHBO01; family QHBO01; genus CF-167. The sequence continues at coordinate 8,393 of JBBEBK010000123.1, read as the reverse complement.
CGCCTGGGTGAGCACCGGCGCGGGCGATGTCGACTCGCCCGCGTGAAGCATGGTGGGCAGCTCGTCGGGGCGCTCCGGCTGGCGGTCCAGGATCTCGCGCGAAAGCCCGATGAGGATCGGCACCACATCGGGGTCGAACTGGATCCCCGAGTACTTCTCCAGCTCGCCGATCGCGATCTCGTGGCTGAGCGGTGTCTTGCGGTACGGGCGGGCGGAGGTCATCGCCTCGTACGCATCGGCCACGCCCAGGATGCGGGCACCGAGTGGGATGTTCAGAGCTTCGACGCCATCGGGATACCCGGAGCCGTTGAACCACTCGTGGTGGGTCTTGATCAGCGGGGCCTCGTTGTGCAGCTGCCGGGCCGGCGCCACGATCTCCGCACCGATGGTCGGGTGCTGGTTCATCAGGACTCGCTCCTCGCGGTCGAGCGGACCCTCCTTGAGCAGAATGTTGTCCCGGATGCCGATCTTGCCCACGTCGTGCAGGAGCCCGGCCCACTTGATCTTTTCGATCTCCGACTCGGGCAGCTTCATGACGCGGCACATGGCCTCGGCGATGCGGCTCACCCGGTTCGAGTGGCCACGGGTGTACCGATCACGCGCGTCGACCGCATTGGCCAGCGCGCCGATCGTCTGCTCGAACAGCTCACGCGTCTCGACGTAACGGTGATAGGCCAGCCGCGTGGTGAAGAGCGGAACGACGAAGAGCGTCGTGGCCCACCAGCCGACGCCGTTGGGCAGCGTGAAGATCTGCGCCATGAGCCATCCAAGAGGAGCTAGTCCAACGAGATTCGCAGCAATTGCACCGATGTCCTGAGCCCAGACTGTCCGAATCGGCGTTCCGGTTCGGCCGCTAACCGCGACGACAGCCAGAAGGCCATTGACGGTGTAGAACAAGACCGCACCAAGCAGGAGACCCCCAAAAGCGACGATCTCTCCGGTGGGTGCCGCGACTGAAGTTGCGGCGGTGCGGACCAATTCGAAGGCCGCAGCTCCAATGACAACGGCGACCACCACGGAGGAATGGTTAAAGAGCGTTCCAAACCAGGGAACGCGGCCGCGAAACTCGCGTGGATCGGTCGTCCCGATCGCAGCGACGATTGCACCGGCAAGAGGGCCTCCGAGCACAATCGAGGCGAGTACCGGTGCTGCCGAGACCGAGACCACAGTTCCCTGTGGTAAACGCACGGGTAGAGCGCCTGCTCCCAGCGTGAGCGCGATCCAGAACACCAGACCCCAGATGCCGCCGATCTCGGGCCGCAGCGGGAATAGGAAAGCAGCCGCCGCGACAGCGAGTGCCGCGGCGGCTGACGATGCGAAGATCAGGCGTCGGACGTTGGTATTCACCGGTGAGTCACCCTAGCGGGGTGAGGCGTCGGAGTCTACCACCCGAACGATTACCAACCCTTGAAGCTTGCTCCCCCGGCGATTGCCAAGGCAACCAGTCCCCCAAGGGTGGTCAGCAATGCTCTTAGGCGCCGAAGCGACGTAGACATGCCTGACTCCATTGGGCTGGTTACCAGCCCTTAATGACTTGTCGAGCCATCAGAAGGTGCCCTCTTCCGTGACGGGAACCAAAAACCGACACACTCCGGTGACGGAACGGTCGGTTGCACTACACACTCCCCGACGACCTAAGTGCCCACATTCGGTCGGCGGATCAAAGCATCCACGGTATTTGCCCGGTACTCGGCACGGCCGAAAGTACTAGACCTGCCTAGTACTCTGGCGACTCCGCCACCAAAAGTCAACCCCTGTGGCTATTTCCGCATACCAGAGTCAACTACTACTGGACTGCTGGTGCCGCGGAGCCCATCTCAGGAGAGCGGCCTCGAGTTCTGCCGACGGTGGTTCGTCGAGGTCCTCCTTAAGTTTACGGGCGAATGCGAGTACCGCGGCTCGGGCGGCCGGCCGTCGCCCGGATGATCCAAGTCGTTCCACCACCGCGAGTTGGACCGTCTCGTCGTAGGGATCCAGCTCGAGGAGCGCGCATCCAGCTCGGATGGCCAGATCCGCGTTAGCCACGCGCGGGTGCCGCAGTGAAGGAAGCAAGGCTCCTCGGACCTCCGCGTGCACAGCTGTCCGAGTGCGGGACGCCCAGTCTTCATAGCGGAGTTCCGCGAGGAATTCGCCTCGAACGATCCCAACGAGCGTCGCTATCGTCTCCTCACTCAGCGGTGTGCCCCCACCGGAGATTGAAGCGCACCGGCGGAATTCATCGAGGTCCGTGGTAACCAAGTCCGGGTTCAGCTGAACGGAGTCCACAGTGCTCAGTACGTATTGGGGGCTTTCTCCGTCGCGGTAGTTAGGGTCAAGAAGGCGCCGGAGTTGAAAGACGGCCTGGTTCAGGCTGTTCACTGCCGCGGCCGGGTCCGAGTCAGGCCAAAGGACGTCCATCACGACCTCCCTCGTGAGCGTCGAGTGAGCGTTTGCGACGAGCAGACCAAGCAGACCCCGCATCCGTCTCCGTTCGACACCGATTGGGCGACTGTCCCACGAGGCGATTTGGATCGAGAGGGAGCCAAAGGCTCGGACGAATACCCTCGGCGCCCGGCGGTTCACTATCAATCGCCGCAGCTCGGAGACGTCTTCCCCCGCCATACCCGCAAGAAGCGAGGCCGTGTCATCAGCCGAGTACTTGTCGACGAACGCCAAGACGCGTTGTCGATCGGTCCCCTCCAGGGAGCCGAGTAGGCCGACCATGGGCTGTCGCCACCCATCCGGATCGTCCTCGGCGATTGCCAGGACGGCATCAAGCCCCCGTGGTTCTCGCGCGAGCCACTCTACCCGCGCTGCGTACAGGCGGAGCCACCAGCGGAGATGTCGGTGAATTCCGGACGCCTTCGCCCGATCGAGGGCTAGCAAGACGACCCGATCGGCGTCAGGTCCATCGTGGTGTAGGGCGACTGACCCCAGTTTGACCATGCCGACAGTCGATAGCAGTGCGGCACCTCGCTCGTCCCATTCTGTGAGGACGCTGAAGTGATCCAAACACTGGCCGGCACATCCGCCGGAAACGTGCCGCACTAAAGCTCGCGCCGGCGCCATGACCGCTGCCTGCCGGGGGTCCGAGGGCTCCGACACGAGGTTCGTCATGACCTCAGCGAGTTCAGAATGCGCGGCTCCGTTGAGATAGAGACACTCGACGAGTAATGCGGAGACAAGCTCCGCAGTCGATCCGAGGGCTTTTGGCTCCGCCAGAACCCGACGCAGCAGTTCAATCGCCTCGCGGAACCGACCTTGGTGGGCACGGATCGCCGCCTGACCGTAGGTTGCTTCAGCGTGTGGGCGCGGCCACTGTCTCGTCCGGACAAATGCTGTATCGGCGAGCAGCCCAGCGCGGCTGGGATTGTCTTGGTAGAGGAGGGACATCACCAACTCCGCGTTGTCCGCAAATGGGCTTGCCGGTAGGTCAGCCCAGAAGTCAGCGGCACGTTCGAGGTATCGAACGCTCTCGTCAACATCGCCGATCTGGCGCAGCACCATCCCGAGGTTGTGGAGCGCAATGGCGGCAAAGTGATCCAGCGAACGAGCCTTGGCTTCAACCGCGATCCGCCGGCATGCCTGAGCCACCGCCTGGAGTGAGTCCGACATCCAGGTGGAAGTAATCGCGAGATTGCCGTTCAAGCGGAGCCGGGTGGCGTGTGCGTCGCTCGGCGCGAGCCGAAGTCCCTCATCGGCAGTCTCTGCCGCCTCGGCGACCTGCCCGATGTTACTGAGCACGGTACTCGTCTTTAGGCACGCGAGCGCCTCCATGCGCCGGTCACCTTTGCGGGCGAAGAAGGCTCGCGCCCGCCGCAGGGCAGCGAGGGCGTTGTCCCACTCGCCGCGAATGCCGCAGGTCTCTCCGTAGAGCAGCGACAACCTGGCGTTTTCGTGGATCGTCTTGGGAGGCAGCTGCTGGAGCCACTCGTCCACCATGCCGAGCCGGCCCTCGGAGACGACGTCCTCGCCGTATCGGGCGATCAGTCGGGCCGCCTGCGGGGTCAGCCCCGCCCGCAGGTAGTGGTGGATCGCCTGGGGCCACTGCTCATGGGTCTCGAAGTACGAGGCGGCGTGGATGTGCAGGCCCGTCACCTCGCCATCGGTTCGCTCGGCGATCAAGCGGCGCTCGAGGAAGTCGCGGAAGAGGCCGTGGTATCGGTACCTGGTCTCGTCGGCGTCCAGGCGGTTGGTGAAGAGGCCCCGCTGCTCGAGGTCGGAGAGGATCGCCGCACCGTCGTGCACGCCGGCCAGCCGCTCGGCCAGCTCGGCGTTGATCTGCTGCAGGATCGACGTGGAGAGCAGGAAGTTGCGGACCCGCTCTGTCTGTTGGTCGAGCACCTCCTCGGCCAGGAAGGCGAACAGATCGCTGTCGGTCGTGGCCGTGATCGAATCGATGAACGCACGCCGAGCCTCTGGTGTCTTGCGTTCACGAAGCGAGACCTCGACCAGCTGCAGGCTGGCGGCCCAGCCTTCGGTCCTCCGCTCGAGCTCGGCAAGTTCGGCCGGGTCGAGGGGATCGTTGTAGATGTCCCGGAACAGCTCGTCGATCTCGCGGTCGGTGAAGCGGAGGGCATCGGTCCGGATCTCGGCGTACCCGCCGTGGGTCTTGAAACGGGCGAACTGCAGCTGCGGCTTGGCCCGCGACAGGAAGACGAAGCGACAGGTGGGTGGGGCGTCGCGCAGGATCTGGTTCCAGAGGCCGCGCACCTCGGTGACCGATGCGACCGACTGCCAGTCATCGATGACGAAGGTGCACGGCTCGGTGAGCCGGTCGTACATCTCTGCCAGCAGGTAGGCGGCAACTCCCGGACGCGACGATCCCGGGCCACCGAGCTGCTGGAGCATGGAGTGTGCCCGCCGTCCGAAGCCGGCGTGGCGCTGGCTGATCGCCTCGATCAGGTAGCTGATGTGGAGCGACCAGTCGCGGTCGTTGCGATCGAGCTTGTACCAGTAGACCGGGAACTCGGCCTCACGCTCCCATTGCCAGAGGAGGGTCGTCTTTCCGTAGCCTGCGTCCGCGGCGACCACCATGGCGCGGCAGTTGGCGTTGTCGTTGAGCCACTGCAGCAGCCGCGCGCGGCGCAGCGTCGGGGTCACGTACTGGGGCGACGTGACCTTGTTGTGAATCAGCGGGTAGACGTACTGGATGTCGGACATCCGACGGTCGCTCCGTGGCAGGCGCTCCCAAGGATCCCCCGGTGACCGATCGAACGGACGCGCCCCCCGCGACCCAGGCCGGCTCCGGCGAGGGTACTTCCCGGCCGATTATCAGCGCATTACTGACCGATGGCCAGACCCTCGCGAACTTCGTCGTTCACGGCGGGATCGCGTCGCTTCGCGCACCGATCGGCTAGAGTCGGCGCGCCATGCGCGTGTTCATCGGTCTAGGGGGAAATCTGCCGGGCGCCGCGGTGGCGTTTGCCAGTGCAGTCGGCGAGTTGAGAGGCATCGGCCACCTGGTTCGCGCATCGGGCCTGTACCGGACGGCGGCGCGCGACCTGTTCGATCAGCCCGAATTCACAAATGCAGCCGTTGAGCTGGAGACCGATCTTGATGCGCCGGACCTGCTGGTTGCACTCAAGCGCACCGAGCTGACCCTTGGGCGCGACCCGCAGGGGTGGCGCTTCGGTCCGCGGCTGATCGACCTGGATATCCTGGCCATCGACGGGAGCTGCGTGGCTGACGCGGAGATCGACCTGCTCGTCCCGCACCCGCGCCTGGTGGAGCGTCGATTTGCGCTGGAGCCACTCGCCGAATTGGACCCCGACCTGCAACCATGGGGCGGGTGCGACGATGTGCGGGCGGACGTCACGGTGGCTGATCTGCTGCCCGCGGTCGCCGACCAGCAGGTCGAGCGCATCGCCGGCCCCGAATGGGCTGACTAGACACGACGAGCGGAGGTCGCATGGATATCGGGGTGGTGGTGCCGCAGGGCTGGACCGGTGAGTACGACGGCTGGGACGCCGCGCGCGCGTGGGAGCGGACCGTATCGGTGGCCCGCCAGGCCGAGCGCCTGGGCTTTGAATCGGTCTGGCTCTTCGACCATTTCCACACCGAGCCCGATCCGACCGACGAGCTGACCTTCGAGTCGTTCACCACCCTGGCGGCGCTGGCCGCGCTTACTGAGCGGGTGCGCCTGGGTCACGTCGTCATCTGTACCGCGTTCCGCAACCCCGCGTTGACCGCGAAGATGATCGGCACGCTGGATGTCATCAGCGGCGGCCGGATGGAGCTGGGCATCGGAGCCGGCTGGAAGGAAGACGAGTGGGTCGCCTATGGCTACGGCTTCCCCGACACGAAGACGCGCCTGGCCACCCTGGCCGATCACCTGGAGGTGATCACCCGCATGCTCGGCCCCGGTCGCGCAACGTACGCGGGCACGCATGCCTCGGTGACCGATGCCATCAACGTCCCCGCCGGGCTCCAGCAGCCACGCGTCCCGGTGATGGTCGGCGGCAACGGGCCCAAGGTGACCTGGCGGCTGGCGGCACGCTTCGCCGACGAGTTGAACCTCGACTGGCTGTCGCCCGATGAGATCCGGGATGCGAAGCCGGTGATCGCGTCGCGATGCGAGGAGATCGGGCGGGACCCGGCGACGCTGCGCCTGTCGGTCAACATCAGCCGCTATGTGATCGCGGTCGCGGGCGAGCCGCGGGTCGAGCTGCTGGCCGGCTACCGCGAGGTTGGTGTGGCGCGGGTGATGGGGCTGATCCAGGAGAGCGCCACCTCCGACGAGGCGCTCGAATCGCTCGCCGCCGATGCGCTGGAGGCCGGCTGCAGCCTAGCCGCCTGAGGGTTAGGAGCCCGGCCACGGAGGCTAAACGCCACGGCATTGGTACAACCGACGAGCGATTGCCGGCATCCTTGCGCGCTCTCTCCGCGGTCGGTCGAAGCGCCGGGTGATTGAGCCGACCACGATCTGACCCCGTTGGCCGGTTCCTCGGTCGTACCAAGCTCTGGGCGTTTGGGGTCGTGTCAAGGCGACCCCGGCCTCGAGCGACGGCCGCCCTAGAGGCGGACCTTGGGCGGCTGCGAGTCGAAGGTGTGCACGGTGTCGATGAAGCGCACCACGCCCCGCTTGTAGCTCATCAGCAGGGAGTGGGTCCGGGCGCCGCCACCGAAGAAGCGGACGCCTCGGAGGAGCTCACCGTCGGTCACGCCGGTGGCGGAGAAGACGACCTCCTCGCCGCTCGCCAGGTCGTTGGTCAGGTAGACGCGGTCGGAGTCGTCCACGTCAACGCCCATGGCGCGCGCACGCTCGCGCTCCTGGTCGGAGCGCCACCGGAACTGCGCCTGGATCTCGCCGCCGAGGCACTTGAGGGCCGCCGCGGTGAGCACACCTTCGGGCGCCCCGCCGGTGCCCATCACCGCGTGCACGCCGGTCCCCGACACCGCCACCGAGATCCCCGCGGTGAGGTCGCCGTCGGAGATGAGCTTGATCCGCGCCCCGGTGGCGCGGACCTCCGCGATCAGGTCGTCGTGGCGCGGGCGCTCGAGGATGACCACGGTGATATCCCACGGCTCCCGGCCGAGCCGCTCGGCGATCTTGTGGATCGTGGTCTCGACGGGGTCATTGATGCTGACGTGTCCCGCCACCTGCGGTCCCACGATCAGCTTTCGCAGGTAGGTGTCGGGTGCGTGCATCAGGCCGCCCGGTTCGGCGGCGGCCATCACGACGGTGGCGTTGGGCGACCCGGTGGCGACCAGGTTGGTCCCCTCCAGCGGGTCGACCGCGATGTCCACGGCGGTCGCGGCATCGGGGTTGCCGACCTTCTCGCCGATGTACAACATCGGCGCTTCGTCGCGCTCGCCCTCGCCGATGACGATGGTGCCGCTGATCTCCGCCTCGTCCATGGCGCGGCGCATCGCCTCGACGGCGGCGTGGTCAGCGCCCTCCCGGTCGCCGCGGCCCATCAGGCGTGCCGCCGCGATCGCGCCGGCCTCGGTGGCCGCGACCGCCTCGACGGTGATCAGCTTGTCCATCAGTGCTTGAAGTGTCGACGGCCGGTGAACACCATCGCCATGTGGTGGCGATCCGCCACCTCGATCGACATCTCGTCGCGGATGCTGCCGCCGGGCTGGATGATTGCCGTCACCCCGGCCTGGGCAGCGATCTGGATTCCATCGGGGAAGGGGAAGTAGGCGTCGCTGGCCATCACCGACAGCGGCGCTCGCTCGCCGGCCTTGCGCAGCGCGATCTCGACGCTCACCACCCGGCTCGGCTGTCCCGCGCCCATCCCGACCAGCGCATGGCGCTTGGTGAGCGCGATGGCATTGCTCTTCACGTGTCGCACCGCACGCCAGGCGAACAGCAGATCGGTCAGCTCGTCGAGGGTGGGCCGTCGCTGGGTGACCACCTGGAGCTTGTTGCGGTCCTCTTCCAGGTTGTCGAAGGTCTGCACCAGCAG
>JBBEBK010000122.1:0-2456 GCA_040882375.1 Chloroflexota bacterium | reverse complement strand
AACCCGATGCCGCCGATCATGGAGCCGGGCGAGTTCTACATGCCCTACCCGGTCGAGGTCGAGGTCGGCGGAGCCACCGTGTTCGTCCTCCCGGTCGAGCGCTTCGAGCGCCTGTAGCACCGCCGGCGACCGATACCGATGGCGGCGCCGGACTGGCTCGCCGCCCTTGAGCCCGCCGCACCCGATGTGGTCGCCGTCTGGCGCCTGATCGATACCGACTTCCGCGCCGCCCGCCGCGCGATGCGCCATCGGGCCGGCCCCGGATCGGCCGAGCGAGTGCTGGCCCAGCAGGAGGCGGTCGCCGATGCACTCGAGTCGGCGCTGGCGGGCATCCCCGACGAGATGCTGCGCGCGCCCGGCGGGGAAGAGGACTGGAACGTGGCGCAGACCTTCGCCCACACCACCGGGGCCCGCCGCTGGCTCGTCCGGGCGGGCGCCTGGGCGGCCCTCGGCGTGTGGCCGACCGAGGTTCCGGCGGTCGTCCCCGGCGTCCCGGGCAAGCCTGACGCAGACCGCGAGACGCTGCTCACGCTGCTTGCCAAGAGCCGCCGCTCGATGGCCGAGTCGGCGGCCGCCATCGCCGGCCACGAGTCCGATCCCTGTCCGCTCGAGCACCCGCTCATCGGGCGGCTCCGCTGCGGCGAATGGCTCCTCTGGGCTGGCGTGCACGACCTGATGCACGTGGAGCAGCTCCATCGACTGCGGGCCGGAGGCGCGGATGCCGCCGGCTGAGCGGCCGGCACCGCTGATGCTGGTCGTCGATCCGGGCGCCGGCCCCGGAGGCGACCTGCCGTTCGGTTCGTATGCGGCGGTGGCCCACGCCGGGCAGCGACTGTTGGCCGCGGAGCTGTCGCGACGCTTCGGTGCCCTGGGCTGCGCCGTCGCCCCGCTGGCCCCCGTGAAGCCGCCCGACGGTCAGCGCTTCCACTGGGGACGATGGTTCGGCGCCGGCGCCCGCGCTGCGCTGGCGGCCGCGGAGCGGGAGCGGCGTCCGGTGGACGCACTGGGCTACGCCGGGGCCGGGTCGCTTGCGCTGGCCGACGACGCGATGCTCGATGCGCTCATGTCCCCGCTCCGCGGAGAAGTGATCGCCAACAACCGCTACTCCGCCGACGCCTTCGTGGTGGCCGGCGACCTCGGCGCGGCCATCGTCGCGCTGGAGCAGTGCCCGAGCGACAACCTGGCGGCTCGCTGCCTCGAGTCCGCCGGCCTTTCCGTGCGCGACCTCTCGGCGAGCCCCTGGTCGCGCTTTGACGTGGACACCCCACTCGACCTTGCCCTCCTGCGCCTGGCCACGCGGCTGCCGGCAGCGCGCCGGCCCGAGGGCGTGGTGGCCGCCTTCCTCGAGATGGCGACGCTCCCCGGAGGCCGCAGCCTGGAGATCCCTCACCTCGCCGGGGTCGGCGCCGTGCTCCGCGACCGCGAGGCGCAGGTGGTCGTCGCCGGCAGGATCCCGTCGAGCGCGTGGGCGTACCTCGAGACGGAGAGCGCCTGCCGCGTCCGGTGCTTCATCGAGGAGCGCGGCATGCGCGCTGCACCCGACCATGCCCCCCGCTCCCTGCTCGCAGACTGGGTAACGCGCCTCGGGCCCGCCGACCTTGTCAACGAGCTCGCCACGCTCGGCGACGCGGTCATCCTGGACAGCCGGGTCCTGATGGCCGCACTGGCCGGTTCCTCGGATGCGGCCGCGTGGCCGCCGGAGGAGGAGCGATTCGCATCGGACTTCGGCGACGCCACGCCGATCGCGACCCAGTGGCTCAACGAGCTCACTGCGGCTGCTGCCGCTTCACCGGTCCCGGTCGTGCTGGGCGGACACGCCCTGGTCAGCGACGGGCTGCGCATCCTGGTGGATGCCGCCTGGCTGGGCCGATAGCGCTGCGGCCTCGCAGCGGTCCGCCGCCTCCCCGGAACGGCTGCTAGACTGTTTTCCGAGGCGGCCGATGCGTTCGCGTGGGCGGCCTGAGACGAGCATCAACCGCGTGGGACGCCTGGGTCCTGCGCATCGAGCACCCACGGAGCTGGCATGGATCAGACCGGACTGCTCTACGTCATCGGGTTCGGAATCGCGACGTCGGTCTTCGTCTTCGGCACGATCTTCTTCTCGTGGCTGATCACCCATCGGCGTCGTCGTCCGCAGAAGGGCCTGCCGTACGAGTGCGGGATCGACACCATCGGTGACACCTGGTCGCGCTTCGGTCTGGCCTTCTACCTCTACGCGCTGCTCTTCGTGGCGTTCGACGTGGAGATCGTGTTCGTCTACCTGTGGGCCATCACCGTGCGGGCCATCGCCGTGCAGGGGATCGTGCTGATCGGCCTCTTCCTGGTGATCCTGCTCTTCGGGGAGTTGTACGCCTGGCGCAAGGGTGACCTGACATGGCGCTAGAGACCAAGGGCACCATCATCATCCCCGACCTGGCGGGGGACGACGACTTCCGAGAATTCGGGATGGCCGAGCA
>JBBEBK010000121.1:10881-16119 GCA_040882375.1 Chloroflexota bacterium | reverse complement strand
ACACCCACATGGAGCTGCCCTTCGGCGGCACGTTCGCCAAGGACACCTTCGAGACCGGGACCCGAGCGGCGGCCTTCGGTGGGACCACCACCATCATCGACTTCGCCGTCCAGCCTCGGGGCAAGGCGCTGCGTGACGGCCTCGACGCCTGGCACGCCAAGGCCGATGGCAACGCCTGCATCGACTACGGCTTCCACATGATCATCAGCGACGTCCGCGACGACGTGCTGGCCGAGATGGACACCCTGGTCGACGAGGGCGTGCCCACCTTCAAGCTGTTCACCGCCTATCCCGGCGTCTTCCTCTCCGATGACGGAGCCATCTTCCGGGCGATGCAGCAGACCGCGAAGAACGGCGGGCTGATCATGATGCACGCCGAGAACGGGCTGGCCATCGACGTGGTGGCCGGCCAGACGGCCGCCGCCGGCAACACCGATCCGTACTACCACGGGGTGTCGCGCTCTCCGGTGCTCGAGGGTGAGGCCACCAACCGTGTCATTCGCCTGGCAGAGGTCGCCGGGGCACCGGTGTACATCGTGCACCTGTCGGCTCGCGAGGCGCTCAACGAGGTGCGACGGGCCCGCGACGAGGGACTGCCCGCCTTCGCCGAGACCTGCCCGCAGTACCTGTTCCTCTCGCTCGAGGACATGGGCGACGGCTTTAACGGCGCCAAGTTCATCTGCTCGCCGCCGTTGCGCCCCGCCGACCACGCCGAGGATCTGTGGGCCGGCCTGCTCAAAGACGACCTGCAGGTGGTCTCGACCGACCACTGCCCGTTCGACTTCCACGGCCAGAAGGAGATGGGCGTCGGCGACTTCCGCAAGGTGCCGAACGGCCTGCCCGGCGTCGAGGACCGCGTGAACCTGATGCACTCGGGCGGCGTGGTCACCGGACGGCTCACCCCGAACCGATGGGTGGAGGTGATCTCGGCCGCGCCCGCGCGCATGTTCGGTCTGCCGCAGAAGGGCGCCGTCGGCGTCGGCCTGGACGCGGACATCGTGGTGTACGACCCGACCCGCCGCCACACCATCAGTGCCTCGACCCACCACATGAACGTGGACTACAGCTGCTACGAGGGGATGGAGGTCACCGGCGGGGCCGATGTCGTCCTGTCGCGCGGCAAGATCGTGGTGGACGGCGACGAGTGGCTCGGCGCCCGGGGCGACGGCCGCTTCCTGAAGCGTCAAACCAGCGCCTTCCTGAAATAGCCGCGGCTATGCTGCACGCCACTACGCCCGATAGCGAGGAACCAGATCGATGAATCGCCTCTGCACCCTGGTCGTTGCCGGCCTGGTCGCCATCGTCCTGGCCGCCTGCGGCTCCTCGTCGGCAAGCCCGTCGGCAAGCCCGTCGGCGAGCCAGGCCGCGTCCGTGGCTCCCTCGGAATCCGCCGCCGAATCTCCCGGCATCGGTCTTCCATCCTTCAGCGCGGGCGTGGTCGCCGAGCTGGAGGCCCTGATCCCCGACGAGATCGGCGGGGTGACCATGCAGAAGTTCAGCATGCGCGGGGACCAGTTCCTCACCTCTGGCCAGGAGGATGAGACGACCGCCAGGTTCCTTGCCGAACTGGGCGTTTCGCCGAACGACGTGTCGATCGCCTTCGGGTTCGGCTTCGGTGCCGACTTCACCAGCGGCGCGGCGATGTTCGTCTTCCGCGCCGAGGGAGCGAGCGAGGATCGGCTGCTGCAGGTCTTCAAGGATTCCATGGACGAGGACCGCGACGTCCCGCTGGAGTGGACGACGGTGACCATCGCCGGGCACCAGGTCGAGGGCGCCACCGACGCCGACGCCGATGACCAGGCCATGTTCCTGTACGCCAAGGGCGAGCTGCTCTACTTCGTCAGCACCACCGACCCTGCCGCCGCCGAAGAGGTGATCGCCGGGCTCCCGTAGCCCGCCCGTGGGTGACCGGACCGATCGCGCGGCCGCTCGGGCGATGCCGCCGGCCGCGATCTTTCTGAACGAGGGGGCAAGTTCGGCCCGGACCGATCGCGTCCAGGCCGCCGTGGCGCTCACACGACGCGCGCTGGACGCCGACCTGCACATCACCGCCACTCGTTCCCCTGAGGAGCTGCGCGCCTGGCTGCAGGAGCGGATCGCCGGGTACGCGACCGCGATCATGGTTGGTGGCGACGGCTCGCTGGGGGTGGCCTACAACGTGATCGGTGGCCTGCCAGATGGGCAGCGCCCGGTGCTCGGCTACATCCCCGCGGGGTTCGGCAATGCCACTGCGCACCTGCTCAACCTGCCGCGCCACCCTGCGGCGCTGGCCGGGCTGCTGGCTGTCGGCGAGTCGCGCCCGATCGACCTGGTCTCCGTGGACGGACGGCTGGCGCTCTTCGCCGGGGCGGGGTGGGACGCCGTCGTGGCGGGGCGCTACGCCACGGGGGGAGCGAAACGACTGCGCGGCTGGGCCGGCGCCGTTGTCGGCTCACTGGGAGACCTGCGGAGGCGGTTTGACGTGCGCGTCGAGGTGGATGGCACCGTCGTCCATGAAGGACCGATGGCCCTCGTGGTCGCCGGCACGACTCCGTTCTACGGGCGTGGACTGCTGGTCAATCCCGGCGCCCGGACCGATGCCGGCCGGATGACGTTGCGTGTCTACCCCGGACCTGAACCGCGGCTTGCGGTCGAGGTCGTTCGCTGGGCGGCCCACCGGCGACCGTTGGCGGGCGCTGTGCACGCTCAGGCCGCGGTTGTGACCAGCCTGGACGGCCGCCCGATCCCGGTGCAGGCCGACGGAGACCTTCTGGCTGAGGCTGCCGAGTGGCACTTCGTCGTGCGCCCGGCCGCCGTGCGGCTCATCGGTCGGTGGTGATCGGACGCACCGCAGAGTGCGCGGTTCGGTTGCAGGCAGGGTGCCCGCGGGGCTATGGTGGAATTGCCCGAATCAGCCTCGGGCTGCCGCCGGTGCGCCACGCTTCACGCGACGCTGCAATCTATCGCGCGACGGCCTGACCAGACCCAAGCAGTACAGCAGGAGCTGGATGACCCTAATGATGAAACGATCAATCGTTCTCGCGCTTGCCGCCATGATCGCGCTGGCATCACCCGCCGCGGCATACACCCCTGATGGTGGTGCCGGCGCGCCGCCGAGAGACGGCGCTGGGAAGGGTCACAGCTTGACCTTGCCGCAGTTCGTCGAAAAGTGGCAGGCCGACAAGGCCGCCGCGGCCGACCTGGTGGCGCGAGGCCTGGCCAAGCCGGATGCGGCCGGTATCGTGACCCTCAGAAACGGTAAGAAGGTCCAGTACCGGCTGCAGGGCACCGAGCAACTGACCGTTGTGGCGCTCGACTTCTCCGACGTCACCCACAACAACATCCCGCAGCCGGACCGGACGGTCGATAACAGCACGTACTGGACGGCCGACTTCAGCAGGCAGCACTACCGAGACATGCTCTTCAGCAGTGGCGGGGCCTCGTACGGCTTCCCGTCCATGGCCGACTTCTACCTCCAGCAGTCATCGGGCCGCTTCAGCTGGCAGGGGCAGGTCTCCAACTGGGTGCAGACCGACCAGCCCGTGGCCGAATATGGCGAAGACAGCCGCTCCGGCATCGACGATGCCAACGGCCCGGTCTACCGGGTGGTCGACGCGGGTCTGAAGGCCCTTGCCGCCTCCGGCAACTACGGCGGCCTGGACGTCACCAAGATGGACAAGGTCGACCGCTACGACTGCGACGGCGACGGTATCTACAACGAGCCCGACGGCTACATCGACCACTTCGCGCTCATCCATGCGGGCGAGGGCCAGGAGGCGGGCGCCAACAGCGACACGATCTGGAGCCATCGCTGGTACGCGAATTACGACCCCGGGACCGGTCCCACCGGCTGTCAGCTCGGCGGCTACAACCTGCCGGGTACGGGCCTGTGGGTCGGCGACTACACCACCGAGCCGGAGAACGGCGGAGTCGGCGTCATGGCCCACGAGTTCGGCCACGACCTCGGTCTGCCCGACCTGTACGACACCAGCGGCGGCAGCGAGAACAGCACCGGCTTCTGGACGCTGATGAGCTCCGGCTCGTGGGCGTCGTACGCGGCCGACAGCCTGGACACCGCCCCCGTCCACATGGGCGCGTGGGAGAAGCTGGCGCTTGGCTGGCAGGACCTCGCGGTGGCCACGCTCGGGGACGACAAGACCTTCGAGCTCGGCCCGGGCGAGCACGCCACGCGGAACCGCTACCAGGCGCTCCGCGTCAACCTGCCCAACTACACCCGAACGACCACCATCTTTGCGCCGGATGGCCCGGATGCGTACTACTACTACTCCGGCCAGGGCGACGACATCGACAACGCCATGACCCGGCCGCTGGCCACGCCCTTGGCGAGCGCCACCGGCATCAGCTTCCGGGCGAACTGGAACATCGAGACCGATTGGGACTATGCGTACCTCCTGGCCAAGGTGAACGGCACCTGGCAGAGCGTGCAGACCGACGCCTCGACTACCACCGACCCCAACGGCCAGAACTTCGGCTTCGGCATCACCGGCTCATCCGGTGGCTGGACCACCGTGACCGCCACGCTGCCGGCCGGGACCACCGACATCGGCTTCCGCTACTGGACCGATGGCGCGGTGGTCGGCACCGGCTTCGCGGCCGACTCGATCTCGATCGGTGGCGGCGCGGCTGACAATGCCGTCGCCACCGATGCGGCCGCCTGGACCTTCACCGGCTTCAGCGTGGTCACCAACGGCCAGATCACGAAGAGCTACTTCCACTACTACCTGGTGGAGTCCCGCAGCTACATCGACAACGACCGCAGCCTGTGCGGCGCGTACAACTTCCTTTACGGCAACTGGCTCGAGAAGCGGTGCTACGCCGATGGGCTGCTGATCTGGTACCGCAACTCGGGGTATGGGGACAATCGCACCGCGGAGCATCCGGGTGCCGGCGCGATCTTGCCCGTCGACGCGCACCCGGCCACCATGATCATGCCGGACAACCGCACGGTTTGGCGCACCCGCTGGCAGATGTGGGACGCCACGTTCGGCGTCGACTCGAACTCGATCACGCTCTCGCAGTACCGTGGAGCGCGCAAGTTGCAGAAAACCTACACGTCCGCAGCGGTAACGGGATTCTTCGACTCGTCGACGACCGCCTACTGGAACTCGGCGATCCCCTACAACTCGGTGAAGACCGCGGGCTCCGGCCTGAAGATCGACATCACCGGCGTGAGCGCGGACCGCGGCTCGTACCAGGTCCACGTGTACCGGTAGTAAGCGGCCAGCTCCAACCTCGCCC
>JBBEBK010000121.1:0-10871 GCA_040882375.1 Chloroflexota bacterium | reverse complement strand
CCCGGATGGGCCGGCAATCGGCCGGCCCTTCCGGCTACTTGGCGCCATTCGCCAGCTCTCGAAGCACCTGGCTGGCGCCTGGGGCAGCGTGGGGGAGCCGCGGGGAATGTGGGGGGAGCCGTGGTGGAGCCCGTAGTTCTCCCCCTCGGAGACGAACGCCGACGAAGCGGCGGTTGCGGACCGTTCCGAGCGCCCTGCTCGCAGCCGGGGAGACGTACGCTCCCACGGGACCCCGGCGAGCGCGCCTGGCCGCCGTAAGCCCCCGCCGCCGAGACATAGCGCGTCCTGCCCGCCCGCGTCCCAGCCTGACCGAACGCGCGGCGGCCGGAACCAGCCCGGCACCCTCAGCGCGCTGGGTCGCCCGCTGCCGTCCGCGCCGATTCCACTCCACGCCCACGCGGCTCGTCCGGCGCGCGGCGGTCGACAACGCCCGGAGGCAACACGGCCTGGGCGGTCACCCCACTGCCCGCCGCGCCTGGTCGAGGGCCGCGAAGGCGGCGCGGCGCAGGCGCTGGGGGCCGCTGCCGTGGATGCGTACCTCGACCATCGGCAAGTTGACGGCCCCCGTCACCGAAACACGAACGCGGGAACGCCCGTGCGCATCCGGTGCCAGGAGCGCGAGCTGGAGCACGGCATCAGCCACGGGCGTGGCGACCAACCCCCCGGCGTCGAGCGTCCCGCCCACGAAGCGGGCGCGCGCACCCGGCTCAACGGGCTCCGCCGCCGACAGGATCGCGAGCAGCATTCCCTGTGTTTCCGACTCCCACGTCGCAACAGTGGGCGCTCCCGCCCGCCCGAGCGCGGCCAAAGCCAGGGACGGGAGGTCGTCGTCATCGGTGCCGTAGACGTGGTCGCCCAGCAGCGCCAGCGCCCGCGCCACCGGCTCATCCAGGACGGCCGCATCGCCGCGGGTCGAGAAGCGCACGTGCACCCCGTCGTCGCGCGCGTAGATCCCCGCATCGACCCCGTCCCCCGGCGTGGTCAGCAGGTCGCCGACCAGGTCCACGATCGCCGACTCACCGATGCCGAAGGTCTTCACCGTCCGTGTATGCACCGGGCGCAGTGCGAAGCGCGCTGGCAGGCGCGGGGCAACCGCATCGGTCCACATGCCGCGCATCTCCGACGGGACGCCGGGCAGGAGCACGGTCACCGATCCGTCGCGGTCCACCCACCAGCCGGGCGCCGAGCCGATGGGATTGGCGAGCGGCTCAGCCGAGGGGATGAGCATCGCCTGGCGCAGGTTCGAGGTGGGCATCTTCCCGTAGGCCGCGAAGCGCGCTCGCAGCTGCGCCTCCAGCGCGGCGTCGGGGTGGAGCTCCTCGCCCAGCGCGGCGGCAAGCGCGTCGCGGGTCAGGTCGTCGTGGGTCGGGCCGAGGCCGCCGGTGGCCACCACCAGGTCGCTGCGCCCGCGGGCCTCGGCGAAGGCGGCGGAGATCACCTCGGTTTCATCGGGCAGGTGGCGGGTGGAGCGCAGCGGGATCCCGAGGCGGGCGAGCGCGGCACCCAGGAAGGCGGCGTTGGTATCGGTCGTCTCGCCGGCCAACAGCTCCGAGCCGATGCTCAGCAGCTCGGCGGTCGGTCCATCGGTCGGTCTGGTCATCGGTCTGTGAAAGTCTAGCGGTGAGCAGAAGTGCGGCCGGACGGGTAGGATCGGGGCATGGCTGAATCAATGGTTGCCGGGACCACAATCACCCCGGAGCTTCGCGAATGGCTGCTGCGCACGCTGCGCTTCCCGGTGATGGCGACTGTCGGAAAGAGCGGGATGCCGAGCCTCTCGGTCGTGTGGTTCGACGTCGATCCCGAGCGGGACGACACGATCCTGCTCAACACGCTCAAAGGACGCGTCAAGGACCGCCACCTGCGTCGGGACCCGCGGATCAGCATCTGCTTCGTGGATGGCACCGAGTACGTGACGCTCGAGGGGCGCGCCGAGATCGACGACGACCCCGAGCGCGGCGACGCAGGCATCTGGGCGCTCGCCCGCCGCTACGGCCAGGGCGAAGGCTCGTTCGCAAAGGGGCACCGGATCAACATCGCGGTCCGTGTCGAGCGCGTCATCTGGCACCGATGATTCCTGAGCCGCACGGCGCGGCCGGACCGATCAAGCTCGGGATGCTCGCCTGGAACCAGTACACCACCTGGCCGGCGATGCGCGAGGCGGGCGTCGCTGCGGATCGGTTGGGGTACGACGACATCTGGACCTGGGACCACCTCTACCCGATCGTCGGCTCTCAGGAAGGACCGATCCTCGAGGGCTGGATGGCGCTCGCCGGCTGGGCATCGATCACCTCGCGCGCCCGGATCGGGTTGATGGTTGGCGCCAACCCGTTCCGCAATCCGGCACTGGTGGCCAAGATGGCCACTACGCTCGATCACATCAGTGGGGGCCGCGCCATCCTGGGGATCGGCGGGGCCTGGTTCGCCACCGAGCACGCCGCTTATGGTCTCGAGTTCGGCGGGTCGCCGGGCGAGCGGCTGCGCTGGCTCGATGAGGCGGCCCGGATCATGCGCGGCATGATCGACGGTACCGAGCCGTCGGGGAACGAGTTCTACACCACGAAGTCGGTGCGCAACGACCCGCCACCGATCCAGGCGCGGCTGCCGCTGCTGATCGGTGGGGGAGGGGAGCGGCGGACGCTGCGCACCGTCGCCCGCTACGCCGACATGTGCAACGTGGGCGGCGGCTTCGACAACGTGAAGCACAAGGACGAGGTGCTGCGGGGGCATTGCGCCGAGGTCGGTCGCGACGAGTCCGAGATCGAGCGGACCGTGGGGATGGGCATCTGCGTCATCCGCGACTCCGAGGAAGAGGCAGAGCGCGTGGGTCTGGCCCTGTTCGCGGCCAACGGCAACGCCAAGCCCTGGGCCAACCAGCTGATCGGCACTCCGGAGCAGGTGGCCGAGAAGATGCGGCCGTTCCTGGGGATCGGGTTCCGGCACTTCATCCTCGGCTTCCCGGACCCCCACGACGCCGAGACGATGGAGCGGATGATCACCCAGGTGAAGCCGATGCTCGAGGGCAGCTGAGTCCGGCTCGGCCCCGCGTGCTGCGTACTACGTCACGTGGTATCCCGGCGATCTCGCATTTGCCGTGCCGGCTCCCATTACGGTGAGTACTACATGCGAGCGCGCGCCGGTCCTGGCACGTGTTCGAGCGCGCGATTAGCACGGGAAGTAATGCAGGCACGCGTCTACCGGCTCCAATCAGGTGAATCGCGCGCAAGTAGCACGTGACGTAATAGCGGGCCTTGCGGGCCGACGTACGGGGCAGGCCTGGCGGGCCGACTCCGACGCCGACGCATGCAGCTCCCGCCATCGCCCAGCGCGCTACGCTCTCCGGGTGAAGGTCACCCTGCTTGCCGGCGGCACCGGGGGCGCGAAGCTCGCACACGGCTTCCAGACGAAGCTCGCGCACGGCTTCCAGACGGCGCTCCAGCCGGCGCCGCGCACGACGCAACCCAACGGCGATCTGACCGTGATAGTCAACGTGGCCGATGACACCGAGCGCTTCGGCCTCCTCGTCTGCCCCGACATCGACACCATCCTGTACACCCTCTCCGGCCTCGCGGATCGCGAGCAGGGCTGGGGCGTCCGCGGCGACACCTACACGGCCCTCTCCCTGCTCGAGCGGTACGGCGAGGAGGCCTGGTTCCGCATCGGTGACGCCGACCTGGCGACGCACGTCCACCGCGCGCGGCTTCTGCGCGAAGGTCTCTCCCTGACCGATGCCACCGCCGCGATGACCGCTGCCCTGGGCGTGCCCAGCCACCTCGTTCCAGCCACCGACGACCGGCTGCGGAGCATGGTCCAGACCGATGCCGGCGAGATCGACTTCCAGGACTACTTCGTGCGGCGCCACCAGGCCGATGAGGTCCGCGGCCTCCGCCTGGACGGCGTGGAGTCGGCCCGGCCGAGTCCCGCGGCGCTCGTCGCGCTGGCGGAGGCGGAGCTGGTGGTGATCGGTCCTTCCAACCCGATCGTCAGCATCGGCCCGATCCTGGCCATCCCCGGCATGCGTGACGCGCTGCTCGCATCAACGGCGCCGCGGATCGGAGTGAGCGGAATCGTGGCCGGGAGGGCGCTGCGCGGACCGGCGGACCGGATGCTCGTCTCCCTCGGACACGAGTCGAGCGCGCTCGGGGTGGCGCGGCTGTACGCGGGACTGCTGGACCGATTCGTGATCGACGAGGCCGACGCGGCGCTCGCACCGGCGATCGAAGCCGAGCTGGGGATCACGGTCGACGTCCTGTCGACGGTGATGAGCACCGACGAGGACCGTGCAAACCTGGCCGTGGAGCTGATCCGCATCGGCGAGGGTATGCTCAGCCGGTGACCATCCGGATCATCGTGCCGCACCGCGGACTGGCCGCGGCCAAGACCAGGCTCGCCACGATCCTGCACCCCGACGAGCGCATGAAGCTCGCCGAGCGGTTGCTGCGGAGCGTGCTGTCGGTTGCGCGAGAGGCGTGCGACGACGTGGTCGTCATCTCCCCGTCCACCGAGCTTGAGCCGATGGTGTCTGCCGCCGGCGCACGCCTCGTGGCGCAGCACGGGATGGGCCTCAACGCCGGCCTCGAGGAGGCGCGCGCGGCCGCGCTGGCCGAGGGCGTGACCACCCTGATCGTGCTGCACGGGGACCTGCCCAACCTGGGCACCGGAGACATCCAGGCCCTGCTCGACGCGATACCGTCGCCGGCCGGCGTGGTCATTGCGCCCGATCGGGCAGGAGCCGGCACGAACGCGCTCGCCATGCAGCCGGCGGACGCCATCGGGTTCCGCTTCGGCGTCGGATCACACGCCGCCCACCGCGCTGCGGCCGAAGCGGCCGGCCTGCCGTTCGTCGACCTCGCGCGTCCAGGGCTCGCCTTCGACCTCGACACGCCCGACGACCTCGCCCGCTGGATCGAGCTGGGCGACGCGGCGTGATCTCGCTCACCGCGCTCGACGACATCCCGGAGGTCGTGCCGGGCGACGATCTCGCGGCACTGATCGCGGCGGCGCTCGCCGCCGCAGGCATCGGTCTGACCGATGACGACGTCCTGGTCGTCACCCAGAAGGTCGTGAGCAAGGCCGAGGGTCGGGTGGTCGAGCTGGCATCGGTCACCCCGCGGGAAGAGGCTCGCGCATGGGCGGCGAAGTGGGGGAAGGACGCTCGGCAGGTGGAGCTGGTGCTCCAGGAGAGCGTCGAGGTGCTGCGCATGGCGCGTGGCGGTCTGATCATATCGCGCACGCGCACCGGGCTGGTATGTGCCAATGCCGGCGTGGACATGTCCAACGTGGGCGGCGGGGCAGAGGCGGCCACGCTGCTTCCGGTGGACCCCGATGCCTCGGCGCGCGCGTTGCGGGCGGGGTTGCGGGAGCGTACCGGCGCGGCGCCCGGGATCGTGATCAGTGACTCGTTCGGACGGCCGTGGCGGAACGGGATCGTCAACGTGGCGATCGGCTGCGCAGGGCTGGAGCCGCTGGTGGACCTGCGCGGCACGCCCGACGCCGACGGGCGCGTGATGAGCGCCACGGTGATCGCCGTGGCCGACGAACTGGCCTCAGCCGCGGACCTCGCCGGGGGCAAGGTGGCGCGGCGGCCGGTCGTGCTGGTCCGTGGCTGGGAGCGTGGAGCACGGGAGGCGGCGGAGGCGACGGAGGTGGCGGAGGCGGCGGACGGGCCGGGGGCTGCCGCCCTGGTCATGGACCGGGCGCTGGACCTCTTCCCCTAGAGGGGTTGCAGGAAGAGGCTGACGATCTCGGCGCCCTCGACCCGGAAGTTGGCCTCCACGCGCATCGAGGGAGCGCCGGGTCGCATGATGGTCAGGTCGGCCACGTAGCTGGCGCCCATCGAGCGCCCGTCGTTGGCGTACATCCGGAATCCGTCGCCGGCGCGCACGAACCAACCGCCCACCTTGTCGCGGCCACGCAGGTTGGTGCGCTCATCGGAGCCTGGCACGGAGATGCCGAGCACCGCGTGCTCGGCGAACAGGTTGACCGCGGCATCGCGGCGGTCGTCGTTGATCAGCTCCATGAAGAGGTCAACGGTTTCGGTGGCACCCATCGGGCCAAGGATAGCCGACGGCGCTGCATGGCCCGAGTCCGGCCGGGGACCGATGCAGACGCGACTCAAACACCCACAACGTGGTACGACCGGCGAACCGGCGTGTCAGTGCGCTCCGCCGTCGCGCGCATTGCCTGGCGTTTCGCCGGTCGGAGCGGGGTCGTGTCTCTCGGCGTCGTCGGTCGGACGAATGCCCTGGCGTTTCGGAGCGGCCTCCTCGCCCACGGCACCGCTCTCGCCAGCGCTCTCGCCAGCGCTCCCGCCGACGCGCCGATGACGCCCCCGCCGCCCACGACCCCTGCGGTTCCGATACCCTTTCACCGTTTGCGGCCGCCGAACCCTCGGCCACCGAACCCTCGGCCACAGACACCGATCCGTAACGACAGCGACGGGCTCAGCCTGCCGCCAGCAAGAGGTACCCCTGCCGTGACTTCGCCCTTCGCGACCCTGACCGCCGAGTTCCTCGCGGAGTACTACCGCGAACACCCGGTCCATGCCAGCTCGCTCGGCCTGACCGATTACGACGACCAGCTGGACGATCTCGCTGAAGGCGCGTTTGCGCGTCGTCACGCCTCCGACGAGGCCTGGCACGCCCGCTTCACGGCGGTCGATCCGGCGACCCTGACCTTCGACGAGGCGATCGATCGCGACCTGTTGGTGGCGAGCCTGCGCGAGCACGCCATCTACGACGAGTGGGACAACTGGCGCCGCAACCCCGACACGTACCTGAACCCCGGTCTCGACGGCGTCTTCATCCTCTTCCTGCACCGCATCCGCCCCGAGGCCGAGCTGGTCAAGGCCGCGACCGCCCGACTGCGCGGCATCCCTGCCAACCTCGACGCCGGCCGCGCCAACCTGCGCCCCGACCTCGTCTCGCCGCTCCTCCTGAAGCGCGCCATCGCCCAGGCGCGTGCGGGGGCGCACTACACCCGTGACCTGCTGCCGCCCCAGGTGGCTGCAGAGCTGCGCCCCGACCTGGCGGCCGCGGGCGCCGTGGCGGCCGATGCCCTCGAGTCGTACGCGACATTCCTCGAAGGGATGCAGCCGATCGCCAGCGGCGACTGGGCATTCACCGAAGCTCGCTACAACGCCGTCCTGCGCGAGGCCGAGCTGCTCGACACCGATGCCCGCGGCCTGCGCGAGCGCGCCCGCGGAGAGATCGAGTCGCTCACCGCCGACATGCGCGCGACCGCCATGAAGATCGCCGGCCACGAGGACTGGCACGCGCTGGTGCTGGAGCTCAACGCCGACCGACCGGCCACGCCCGAGGCGATGCGCAAGGGATACGAGGATTGGACGGAGCGCGCGCGCGGCTTCCTCCGCGAGCACGGGCTGGTCAGCTTCCCGCCCGGCGAGGAGTGCTCTGTCGAGCCGTCGCCGCCCTTCCAGCGCCCCGTGCTGGCGGTCGCGTCCTACCAGGACCCGCCCCCCTTCTCCGACTCCATGCGCGGGCACTTCTTCGTGCCGTATCCCCCCGACGAGGCGAGCGAGGCCGAGATCGCCAAGCGGCTCGAGTCGAACTGTTATCCGAGCATCCCGTCGACATCGGTCCATGAGGCCTATCCGGGGCATCACTGGCACCTGGTGATGGCCAAGCTCAACCCGTCGGCGGTGCGCCAGGTCTTCGGCACCAGCTACTTCGCCGAGGGCTGGGCGCTCTACGCCGAGCGGATGATGCGCGAGTCCGGCTTCTACGACGACCTGCGCCACGTGCTCTACCAGTACGAGGCGACCCTCTTCCGCGCCGCACGGATCGTGGTCGACACGAGCCTGCACATGGGTGAGATGACCCACGAGGGGGCGGTCGCATTCATGCTGGCCAACTCGTCGATGACCGAGCCGACGGCGATCGCCGAGGTGACGCGCTATTGCTCGTGGCCGACACAGGCCAGCTCCTATCTGACCGGGTGCCTGGAGATCCTGCGCATCCGCGACCGATTCCTGGCAGCCCGCGGGGCCGATATCACCGATTTCGCGACCCTGCGCGATTTCCACGACGCGATCACCGGCGCCGGCACGCTGCCGATCGCGCTGGCTGAGCGGGCGGTGATGGCGACGGCGTGACGACCGGGGTGGCGGGGGAGATCGACCGCCTGGCGGACGAGTTCTGGGACGCCAGCCTGCAGGCCGATCCGGTCCAGGGCACGGCGTACGGGGACCACCGCTACGGTGACCGGCTGCCCGATATCACGGTCGACGGCCGCGCGGCGCTCGGACGGCACTTCGCCGACCTGCGAGAGCGGGCGCTCGCGACGGCCGTGCCCGACGATCACGAGGCGGCGCTCACCCGGGTCGCGCTGATCGAGGCGCTCGACGGGGAGCTGGCCACGCTGGCCGCCGATGCGGTGGCCCACACCGTGGATGCCATGAGCGGCCCGCAGGCGATGTTCATGGACATCCCCTCGTACCAGCCGCTTCGTTCCGAGGAGGATGCCGCTGCCATGCTCGGCCGCTGGCGAGCGATGGGCCCGTGGATCGATGAGCTGGTGCTGCAGCTGCGCCGCGGCCTCTCGGAAGGTCGCGCCCCAGTGGCCGGATCGGTGCGCCGGGTGGTCTCCCAGCTCGACGCCCTGCTGGCGCGTCCTGTGGGTGACTGGCCGCTCCTCGAGCCGGTCGGGGCCGCGCCCGCCTCAGCGTCCGCCGCACTCGGCGACGGCTGGGCGGCTGACCTCACAGCGGCAATCCGCGACGGCCTGCGCCCCGCCTTCGCCCGCTACCGGGAGTTCCTCACCGGCGAGGCGCTGCCCGTGGCGCGCGACGAGGATCGAGTCGGGATCTGCCACCTCCCCGGTGGCAGCGATACCTATGCCCGGCTGGCGCGGGCACACACCACCCTCGACCGGTCGCCGGAGGAGCTGCACGCGGTGGGCCTGGCCGAGATCGAGCGGATCGATGCCGAGATCACCGAGCTGGGCGGTCGCGTGCTGGGGACCGCCGACCTGGCGGCGACGCTCGCCGCGCTGCGCGGGGATCCATCGGTCCATTTCTTGACCGCCGACGAGGTCGCCACGGTCGCCGAACAGTCTCTGGCCCGCGCCGTGGCCGCCATTCCGGCCTGGTTCGGGCGCCTTCCACAGGCGGGGTGCGAGGTGGTGCGCATGCTCCCGCACGAGGAGGAGCACTCGACCATCGCCTATTACCGCGATCCCTCCCGCGACGACAGTCGCCCGGGGCGCTACTACATCAACACCTCGGCCCCCACCACGCGGCCTCGGTACGAAGCCGAGGCGCTCGCCTTCCACGAGGCGGTGCCGGGGCACCACCTGCAGGTCGCGATCGCGCAGGAGCTGGAGCACCTCCCCGCCTTCCGACGTCACGGCGAGACGACCGCCTTTGTCGAGGGCTGGGGCCTCTACGCCGAGCGGCTTGCCGACGAGATGGGCCTCTACTCCGGCGACCTCGACCGGATCGGGATGCTCAGCTTCGATGCCTGGCGAGCTTCACGCCTGGTGGTCGACACCGGCATGCACGCGTTCGGCTGGCCACGCCAGCCCGCGATCGATTTCATGGTCGCGCACACCGCCCTGGGGCTCAACAACATCGCCAACGAGGTGGACCGATACATCGGCTGGCCCGGACAGGCCCTGGCCTACAAGGTCGGCCAGCTGGAGATCCGGGCGCTGCGGGCCGATGCCGAGGCCGCGCTCGCCTCCGCCTTCGACATCCGCCGCTTCCACGACGCCGTGCTTGCCCACGGCGCCCTGCCGCTCGCCGCGCTGCGGGACTCGGTGAGGATCGGCCTGGACCTGGGCCTGGGGTAGTCGTCTGCGGCACCGCGGTTCCGCCCCACGGATCTAACGATCAACCATCGGCCTCAATCCGGCCAGGTAGGGGTCGCGAATCTCGCCCGGTGGGAATCGGGATACCTGAGTCGCCCGTGCGTGATCGTTGGATCCGCCCCGTGGAACAGGGGCGAGGAACGAAAGGTCAGGCCAGCCGGGTGCGCAGCAGATCCACCGCCGCGAGGAGGTTGGCCGGGAGCTGCAGGACACGTACCATGGACCCCTCGTGACGTTCACCCATCAACGCGCTTCCGCCGCGGGCCGAGCCGATGCCTAGCCACCGAATCCACGCCAGCCTCCTGGTCGAGCGACCCCTCGACGAGGTGTTCGCCTTCTTCTCGCGCCCCGAGAACCTGGGACGGATCACTCCGCGCAGCATGGGGTTCGAGTTTCGATCGACCGATACCGAGATGCGCGACGGGCTGGAGATCGAGTACCGCGTGCGCCCGCTGCTCGGCATTGCGGCCGGTTGGCGGAGCCTGATCACCGAGTACGACCCGCCGAACGGGTTCCGCGACATCCAGCTCAAGGGCCCGTATCGGTCCTGGGACCACCGCCACACCTTCGTCGCCGAGGGAGACGCGACACGGGTGATCGACGAGGTCAAGTACCGGCTGCACCTTGGGCCGATGGGTGAGCTGGCCCACGGGCTGGTGGTTCGGCCACAGCTCGAGGAGGTCTTCCGCCACCGCGCCCGCACGATCCGCTCCATCTTCAGCCAGGCACTGCCGAATGCAGAACCGCTCACCGTTGCCGTCGCCGGGGGGAGCGGCTTCGTGGGAGGCGGCATTGCCGCCGAACTGGATGCTCGCGGCCACCGCGTCATCGTTCTCTCCCGCCAGGGGAACGCCGGCCGCGGGCCGCTCCCGGACCGGGTGGAGGTTCGGTCGGCGGACGCCATGCGCGACGAAGGCCTCCCCGAGGCGCTGGCGGGCGCCGACGCCCTGGTCATCGCGCTCGCCTTCCGCAACTCACCGATGGAGGCGCCACGTCGCGGGCAGACCTTCATGGAGGTGGACGCCGGCGGGACGGAACGACTGGTC